>NZ_QOBB01000001.1:0-112031 GCF_024704855.1 Burkholderia sp. HAN2018
ACGCGCCATCGTTAGCGGCCGTGCGGATTTCCTTACGTCGCAGGTAATCGACGCGCGCCTTCCGCACCGCGATCATGGCTCCATCGACTCACCTCACGCCACGGAGCCCGCCATGACCGCCTACGCCATCGCCCACCTGCACGACGTCGAGATGTGCGACGACATCGTCGAGTACCTCGAGCGCATCGACGGCACGCTCGCGCCGTATGACGGCCATTTCGTGATTCACGGCGCACGGCCGGAAGTGCGCGAAGGCGTGTGGCGCGGCGACCTGGTCGCGATCGCGTTCCCCGATCTCGCCACCGCGCGTGCATGGTACGAATCGGATGCGTACCGCCAGATCCAGCCGCTGCGCGCACGTCACGCGAGCGGCCCGCTGATCCTGATCGACGGCGTCGACGCGCGGCACCGCGCGACCGACATCCTGCGCTGAACCGCGGCCGCAGCGACGCCGGCGGCGCTTACGACGCGTTGCGCTCCATCGGCTCGCCGACGACGAACCCGCCGCCCTGGAACCGCTGCGCGGGATCGTCGTAGTCGGCGGTCGGCGCCGCCACCGGGAACAACCCGGCGAACTGCTCCGAACTGTCGCTCGGGCGGAAGCCGAGGAAGCCGGCCTTCGTGTTGTCCCACCACTTCACCGGGTTGTCCGACGCGCCGTACACGATCGCATGCCCGACGCGGTTCGTGAGCAGCGAGCAGCGCACGAGCTCGATGAAGTCGCGATAGCTGAGGAACGTCACCAGCATGCGCGGATTCTTCGGTACTTCGAACGACGAGCCGATCCGCAGGCATACCGTCTCGATCCCGAAGCGGTCGAAGTAATAGCGCGACAGCGATTCGCCGAAGCACTTCGTCACGCCATACAGGCTGTCGGGGCGCAGCGGCGAATCGGCATCGAGCACTTCCGTGACCGGATGGAAACCGATCGCATGGTTCGAGCTCGCGAACACGACGCGCTTCACGCCATGCTTGCGCGCGGCTTCGTACAGGTTGTACGTGCCGGTGATGTTCGCACCGACGAGATCGTCGAACGGTGCATCGACCGAAATGCCGCCGAGATGGACGATCGCGTCCACGCCGTCGACGAGCTGCATCACGGCCGGGCGATCGGCCAGATCGACGACGCGGGTTTCTTCATGCGCGGCCGCGTCGCCGAGCGTCGCGATGTCGCTGACGCGCACGACGTCGGCCCAGTCGGCGAGCGCGCCGCGCAACTGGCGGCCGAGGTTGCCGGCCGCGCCCGTCAGCAGCAGGCGCCCGAACGGTTTGCGCGCGCCGGTGGATGAGGCGTTCATCGAATCTCCTTGAATCTGACCTGAAATCTGACTGGATCGGAAAACGTTTTCCAACTATACGCGGGAGCGCATCCGAACGTCAATGGCCGAACCCGCTCGCAGCCATCCGCACTTTCCCGATATCGGCGCGTGGCCGCACGGCCCCGTTTTCTGCCACAATCCGGCGTTATCGAACGAAAACGTTACCCTCCGCATGAAAAAAGTTTCCCCGACGATCCGCGACGTGGCGGCGGAAGCCGGCGTGTCGGTCGCGACGGTATCGAAGTACGTGAACGGCACGCAGCGCTTTTCGCCGACCGTCGAAGCCCGGCTCAAGGAGGCGATCGACCGGCTCGGCTACCGTTCGAACCCGCTCGCGCGCTCGATGATCACCGGCCGCACGCGCACCATCGGCCTCGTGATCCTCGACATCAGCAACCCGCACTTCACGAACGTGGTGAAGGGGGCGAACCGCGTCGCGCTGCAGCACGACTACACGCTGCTGCTCGTCGATACCGAGGAGAGCCAGGCACGCGAACGCTCGCTGATCGAGGCGCTCGCGCAGCGCGTCGACGGGCTGATCGTCAGCACGCGGATGCCCGACGACGAAGCCGGCTGGATGCTCGACCTCAACAAGCCGCTCGTGCTGCTGCGCCGCAGCCCCGGCCTGCCGATTCCGAGCGTCGGCATCGACAACCGGCTGTCGACCTACATGCTCGCGCGCCATCTGCTCAATCTCGGCCACACGCGCATCGCGTATCTCGGCTTCGGCACCGCGCGCGTGAACGACGAGCGGATCCAGGGCGCGCGCGACTGCCTCGCCGAAGCCGGGCTCACGCTCGACGTGCACGATGCGCATGCGCCGACCGCCGAGGCCGGCGAGCGCGCGTGTTCGCGCGTGATGCTCGGGCCGCAGCGTCCGCAAGCCGTGATCTGCTACAACGACCTGATCGCGCTCGGCTTCATGAAGGAAGCCGCGTCGCTCGGCTTCCGGCTGCCGCAGGACGTGTCGGTCGCGGGCATCGACAACGTGCCGTACGGCGAATACGCGGCGCCCGCGCTGACGACCGTCGACATCCAGAGCGAGAACATGGGCGAGCTCGCGATGCAGAAGCTGATCGACGCGCTCGCGGGGCGCACCGACGCGAGTTATTCGACGTTCGAGCCGCGGCTGATCATGCGCGCGTCGACGGCCGCGGCCGGTTGAGTGCCCTGCCCCACCCCTCCAAAAGAAAACGCGCCGCCCAAGGGCGGCGCGTTCGTTTGCGGACATGCGATGAAGTGACTACGCAATCACCCCGTCACGCGTCGAGTTGTGCCGGCTTCATCTTCGGCGTAAGCATGTGCATCACGGCCAGCGCGAGCAGGTAGGCCGACGCACCGATCGCGAACAGCACCCAGTAGTGGCCCGTGCGCTGCAGCACCTGGCCGATCACTTCCGAGAACAGCACGCCGCCGATCGAACCGGCCATCCCGCCGATCCCGACCACCGATGCAACCGCGCGGCGCGGAAACAGGTCGGACGCCGTCGTGAACAGGTTCGCCGACCAGCCCTGGTGCGCGGCGGCGGCGAGGCCGACGATCAGCACCGCGACCCACAGGCTCTGCACCTGCGACACGAACGCGATCGGCAGCACGCAGCACGCGCAGATCAGCATCGCCGTCTTGCGCGCGCGGTTCACGCTCCAGCCCGCGCGCAGCAGCATCGACGACAGCCAGCCGCCGCCGATGCTGCCGACCGTCGTCAACGCATAGATGCAGACGAGCGGCAGGCCGATGTGCTGCATGTCCATCCCGCGCGATTCGTTGAGCCACTTCGGCAGCCAGAACAGGTAGAACCACCACACCGGGTCGGTCAGGAACTTGCCGATCAGGAACGCCCACGTTTCGCGCTTGCGGATCAGTTCGCCCCAGCGCGGCGCGCCGGCGTTCGCGTTCGCCGCGTCGAGCGCTTCCGCTTCGTCGCGCGGCTCGTCGTATTCCGCGGCGAGCGCGCGCGTATCGGCCTGGCGATAGAGCACGAGCCATACCGCGAGCCAGACGATGCCGATCGCGCCGATGATCACGAACGCCGCACGCCAGCCGTAGGCCACCGCGATGGCCGGGATGATCGCCGGCGCGAACACCGCGCCGATGTTCGCGCCCGAGTTGAAGATGCCGGTGGCGAGCGCACGTTCGCGGCGCGGAAACCATTCGGCCGTCGTCTTGATCGCGGCCGGGAAGTTGCCGCCCTCGCCGATCCCGAGCAGCGCACGCACGAACGCGAAGCCCATGACCGAGCCGACCGCCGCGTGCAGCATCGCGGCGATGCTCCACACCAGCATCGCGACCGCGTACGAGACGCGCGTGCCGAGCCAGTCGACGATCCGCCCGAAGCCGAGCAGGCCGAGGGCATAGAACGCGGAAAACGCCATCACGATGCGGCCGTACTGCACCTGGGTCCAGCCGATGTCGTGCTGGAGCATCGGTGCGAGCAGGCCGAGGATCTGCCGGTCCATGTAGTTGATCACGGTCGCGAAAAACAGCAGCGCACAGACGGTCCAGCGATAGCGGCTGGCGGCCGCGCGCACGGCGCCGACGACGGCAGATTGCATGAATGTCTCCGATGCGCGGCCGCGCCCGTCGCGCCGCACGGTATTCGTTGGCCGGCGACCGGCGCCGGGGCGGACGGCGGCGCGCTGTCGCGCACGGCCGAATTCGCCGATCAATCTGGAAAACGTTTTTCAAAGGATAGGTCGTCAGCCGGCGCCCTGTCAGTCGGGGATTTCGATGAGTCATCTCAAATTGGTCGCGGCAAAAGAGACGACTGTTTTGCAATGTGGCATTAACCGTTTTTCCCGGATTTTCCCGCCATCAGGGCGAGCGCACGATCACGGATGCACATGTCCGAATCCGGCCAGGATCAGGGCCGGGATGGTTTACAGTCGCCCCATGCGCGTCGATTCCCCTCGCCTGCCGCGACGCCGCGCAGCACAACCCCACCCGCGAGCCACATGAAACGCCCTGCCATCGCTTTTACTCTCGTTGCCGGATGCCTGGCGGGCTGCGCCACGCACGATCTCGCCCCCGCGTCGGGCGAAGCAAGTGCCGAACCGCCGCGCCGCATGCGGCGCGCCGGGCGCCGTGGCGCGCGTATGCCGCTCGTGCGGCCCCTTCACGGAGAGATGTTGCGATGACTCCCGCTCACCTGATTCCGAGCCCGCTGGGCGACATCGCGGTACGTATCGAGGACGATACGCTGACGGGCCTCTACTTCGTCGGCCAGAAATACTTCCCGCCGGTTGCGATCGTGACCGGAGCGGACGCGCTCGCGACGCCACCGATCGCGCGCAAGGTCGCGGAAGAAATCGCCGAGTATTTCACCGGCACGCGCGAGACGTTCTCGGTGCCGATTCAACTGCGCGGCACCGCGTTTCAGCGACGTGTATGGAAGGAACTGCTCGCGATTCCGTTCGGCGAACTCGTGACGTACGGCGACATCACCGAGCGCGTCGGGTTGCCGATGAGCGGCGCGCGCGCCGTGGGCGGCGCGGTCGGGCGGAACCCGGTGTCGATCATGGTGCCGTGCCATCGCGTGGTCGGCGCATCGGGCAGCCTGACCGGTTATGCAGGCGGGATCGACCGCAAGCGTGCGCTGCTGTCGCTCGAAGGCGCGGGGTTCGAGCGCGGCGCCCGCCATCCGGCGCAGCAGGCGCTCGCGTTCTGAGTAAGGGCGGGCAGCCGCGTCACGCGCTCAGCACGGGCCGGCGCGCTCCACGCTTCGCATACGCGCCGGGCGTCACGCGGAATTTCGCCTGGAACAGCGCGATGAACGACGACGTCGAGTCGTAGCCCAGTTGCGCGGCCACCGCGCCGATCGGCTCGCCCGCATCGAGCAGCGGCAGCGACGCCAGCAGCCGCACCGCCTGCCGCCATTCGGTGAACGACAGCCCCGTGTCCTGCCGGAACAGCCGCGACAGCGTCCGTCGCGTCGCACCGACCTGATGCCCCCATTCGTCGAGATTGCGCGTATCGCCCGGATACGCATGCAACGCACGCGCGATTTTCAGCAGACGCGGATCGCGCGGCAGCGGCACCGTCAGCGGCGCCGCCCGCATCCGTGCGATCCGGTCGGCGATCAGGCAGACGAGCGCGCCGTCCGGCCCCGCTTCGTCGTAATTCACCGGCAATTCGGCCGTGGCGATCACCAGCTCGCGCAGCAGCGGCGTCATGCAGAGGATCGCGCAATCGTCGTGCACGTCGTCGCGCGCGATCGCCGCGTCGAGATACAGGCTGTGGAACGCGACACAATCGCGCGTCGACACCGCATGCGGCACGTGCGGCGGTATCCACATCGCATAGTGCGGCGGCAACAGCTGCCGGCCCGACGGCGTCGACACCTCGAGCACGCCGCTCGTCGCATACATCAGCTGCGCCCACGGATGACTGTGCGCGTCGACGCTCGCGTTGCCGGGAATCTCGAACGCACGCACATACAGCGGCCTCGGCAGGCGTGCCATCGGCGGCACCGCGTAAGGGTCACCCGATTGTCCCGCCAGCAACATAAGACGTCCTCCGAAGGTCATTGCACGAACGAGCGCGATGCTACCGTGGCGGCTCTTCTTTCACACGGCTTCAGCCCATGAGCGCTCATACCCGCACCACCCGCAAGACCGTCACCGCGATCCGTTCGACCAAGGGCGTCGGCAGCCTCGTCTCGCTGACCGCCTACTCCGCGCCGATGGCGAAACTCGTCGACGAAGTGGCCGACGTGATCATCGTCGGCGACTCCGTCGGCATGGTGCTGTACGGGATGCCCGATACGCTGCGCGTCACGCTCGACATGATGATTGCACACGGCGCGGCCGTCGTACGCGGCGCCGCGCAGGCGTGCGTCGTCGTCGACCTGCCGTTCTCGACTTATCAGGAATCGCCTGCGCAAGCGTATCGCTCCGCCGCGCGCCTGCTCGCCGAAACCGGTGCGCAGGCCGTGAAGCTCGAGGGCGGCAGCGAGATGGCCGACACGATCCGCTTCCTGACCGAGCGCGGCATCCCGGTGATGGCGCACGTCGGCCTCATGCCGCAGCAGGCCAACGCGACGGGCGGCTTCCGCGCGCAGGGGATGGACCCGCGCTCGGCCGCGCAGGTGTTCGACGCCGCGTGCTCGGCCGAACGGGCCGGCGCGTTCGGCGTCGTCATCGAAGGCACCGCCGAAGCGCTCGCACGCCACCTGACCGAAACGCTGACGATCCCGACGATCGGCATCGGCGCATCGCCGGCGTGCGACGGGCAGGTGCTCGTGACCGAGGACATGATCGGCGCTTTCGATGCGTACACGCCGCGCTTCGTGAAGCGTTACGCCGATGCAAACGCCGTGATGCGCGACGCGATCCGCCAGTATGCGCACGACGTGCGGCAGCACGTGTTTCCGGAACCCGCGCATTGCTTCGGGTATGGCAAGCCGCTGCAGCTGATCGAAGCCGCCGACGCGGCCGCGTAATCGCATCGCCGGCGCATCGTGAACCGTGCGATCGCTTCACGCGCGCTTGCGCATCGCATGTGTGACCCGCGCGTTCGCCTCGAATTTCGCGCGATGCGTCGAGAAGAACGTCCGCACGTTGCGGACGTTCGATGCGCCGGTGAACAGCCGGCGCGCGAATTCGTCGTATTCGGCGACGTCGGCCAGATCGGCCACCACGACGAAATCGGGCCCCGGCGACACGCGGTAGCACTGCGTGACAGCCGGCTCCGCGCACACGTACGCTTCGAACGCGTCGTAGTCTTCCGCCGTCTGCCGGTCGAGACTGATCTCGATCAGCGCGGTGACGGCCGTGCCGATCGCCACCGGGTCGAGCACCGCGACCTGCCGGCGGATCACGCCCGCCTCCGTCAGCCGCCGCACGCGGCGCATGCAGGTGGGCGGCGACGACAGCGCGCGCTCGGCGAGTTGCAGGTTCGACACCGACGCGTCGTCCTGCAGGATCGCGAGAATGCGCAGGTCGAGATCGTCGAGGGTGATGCCGGCCATCGGCGGCTCCTTCCGGTCAGGGTGTGAAATTTAATTTCAACATGATAGATGATCAACCATCCATTTCATTTGTTCTTGTATTTTGAAATTTAATTCCATCATACGACCTCTACCATCGCTCTCACTGATCCAGACAGGACATTTACGGAGCGCGATATGTGTGGAATTGTCGGGGCGGTCGCCCAGCGGGACATCCTGCCGAACCTGGTCGACGGCCTGAAGCGGCTCGAATACCGCGGTTACGATTCATGCGGCGTGGTGGTCTACCGCGACCGGGCGCTGGCGCGCGCCCGCAGCGTCGACCGCGTCGCGAACCTGCAGCGCGAGATCGCCGGGCAAGCGCTGTCGGGCTACACCGGCATCGCGCACACGCGCTGGGCCACGCATGGCGCGCCCGTCACGCTCAACGCGCATCCTCACTTTTCGCCGAGCGACGCGAACGCGCGCATCGCGCTGTCGCATAACGGGATCATCGAGAACTGCGATCAACTGCGCGCCGAACTGCAGGCGCAAGGCTACGTGTTCGCGAGCCAGACCGACAGCGAGGCGATCGCGCACCTGGTCGACCACCTGTACGACGGCGATCTGTTCGATGCGGTACGGCGCGCGGTCGCGCGACTGCGCGGCAGCTATGCGATCGCGGTGATGTGCCGCGACGAGCCGCACCGGATCGTCGGCGCGCGCGACGGGATGCCGCTCGTCGTCGGCGTCGGTGAGGGCGAGAATTTTCTGGCGTCCGACGCGATTGCGCTGTCGGGGATCACCGATCGGATCGCGTACCTCGAGAACGGCGACGTTGCCGATATCCAGCTGCATCGCTACTGGATCGTCGATGCCGCCGGCCAGCGCGTCGAGCGCGCGGTGCAGCGGGTCGCCGCGCATAGCGGCGCGGCCGATCTCGGTTCGTATCGCTACTACATGCAGAAGGAGATCTTCGAGCAGCCGCAGGCGGTGGCCGATACGCTGCTCGATGTGTCTTCGATCATGCCGGAGCTGTTCGGCGATGGTGCGTGGCGGGTTTTCAACGACGTCGATTCGGTGTTGTTGCTCGCATGCGGCGGGAGTTATCACGCGGCGCTCACGGCGAAGTACTGGATCGAGAGCATCGCGAAGCTGCCGGCCAGCGTGGAAATTGCGAGCGAGTTTCGCTATCGCGACAGTGTGCCGAACCCGCGCACGCTCGTCGTCGCGGTGTCGCAAAGCGGCGAGACGGCCGACGTGCTCGGCGCCGTGCATGTCGCGAAGCAAAGCGGGATGATGCATACGCTCGCGATCTGCAACGTTGCGACGAGCGCGTTGATGCGGGAATGTGCGCTGCAGTTCGTCACGCGCGCGGGGGTCGAGATCGGGGTGGCTTCGACGAAGGCCTTTACGACGCAGCTCGTCGCGCTGTTTCTGCTCACGCTATCGCTTGCGCAAATGCGTGGGCGGTTGAGCGACGACGCGGAGAAGGAACATCTGCGGGCGCTGCGGCATCTGCCCGATGCGATGTCGAAGGTGCTCGCGCTGGAACCGCAGATCATGGCGTGGTCGGAACTGCTCGCGAGGCGCGACAACATGCTGTTTCTCGGGCGCGGGATGCATTATCCGATCGCGCTCGAGGGTGCGCTGAAGATGAAGGAGATTTCTTATATTCATGCGGAGGCTTATCCGGCCGGGGAGCTGAAGCATGGGCCGCTGGCGCTCGTCAGCAACGAGATGCCGGTGATTGCAGTGGCGCCGAACGACATGCTGCTCGAGAAACTCCGGTCGAACATGCATGAGGTCAGTGCGCGAAATGGCCGGCTTTTTGTGTTCGCGGATGTGGACTGCGGGTTGGTGCCGGGCGACGGGATCGAGGTCATTCGGCTCAACGAATACTACGGGCCGCTTTCGCCGATTCTGCATACGGTGCCGATGCAACTGCTGGCGTATCACGCGGCGCTGGCGCGGGGGACGGATATCGATAAGCCAAGGAATCTGGCGAAGTCGGTGACGGTGGAGTGAGGGGGGGCGGGTGTGCTGAGGTGCATTAATTTCAGTTACAGACACCCGATTCAGGTTTGGTTACGAGGGTCTTTTGTGCCGCCACGCCAAGCCGTTGTCGACACGCGAGCGTGCTTGCCGGCGCTCGCTTCTACCGACGAAATAACCGTCCACGGTCTCATCCGGACGACGGCAATGTGCCTGCTCAGGCACTGCCCACTTAATGTCGAGCTTCGGAACTCATATCACGGCGGGGGCACTCGAGAGGTCGTCGCGTCGCGGGTCTTGAAGCGGAAAGTGCTTTTGCAGCAGTACTGTGACTTGCTCGATACCGTGCAGCACACCGGACCGATAATCGCCTTGCTGGAAATGAGCTTCCATGGCCTGGCAAATCGCCTCCCATTCGCGGCTGTCCACCCTGGCGTGTATGCCCCGGTCGACGACAATTTCGACGTCCCGGTCCGCAAGAAGCAGATAGATGAGAATGCCGTTGTTGTGCTCGGTGTCCCAGACCCGCAGGTCCGAGAAAACCTCGATGGCACGGTCCCTCGCAGAGATGCCTCTCAGCAAGGCTCCGATGTGCAGCGCCCCCTCTACAGCAAACCTGACTTGACCGACATGCGCGCGATGACTTGCACGGACAGCCTCTTCGATCGAGATTAGCGTCTGACGAGGAAATGCCTTGTCGACCCGCCAGTGGGTCGCGAAAAGATGCCGGAACAGACGTTTCAGGTCCATGCTCACCACCGTCCCGATGCGCCGCCGCCGCCGAAGCCCCCACCGCCTCCGCGAAAGATGTCGCGATTCGAATCACGACCGAAACGCCCACCGCTGCCGCCGATGAAGCGCCCGCCAGCGGCTCTCGTACCGCCACCCAGCAGCGTGAAGAGCAGCGCCATCAAGCCCGCCGCGATGGCGACAAGAAGCGCCTGCGACAAAATCCATGCGAGTACGCCAACGACGCCGCCTGTCACGACGGCGCCTGGCAGTCGGCCAAACATGGCGCGCAGCAGCCCGCCTGCCATGACCGTCAGGAGGAAGAGGACGGGAAGCAACCGCCCGGCGCCGTCGCCTGACAGAGCTCGCCGCTGCGGCGGAGATAACGGTTCGCCGCTGGTTACGCGCATGATGGCGTCGAGGCCAGCCGTGATGCCACCGTAGAAGTCCCCGTTTCGGAAACGCGGAACTATCGCCTCGTTGATGATGCGACTGCTCGTCGCATCGGTGAGCACGCCTTCGAGGCCATATCCGACCTCGATTCGAAGCGCTCGGTCGTTCTTGGCGACAATCAGCAGCACACCGTCGTCGATGTTCTTGCGCCCAAGCTTCCATTGCTCGACGACTCGCATCGAATACTGCTCGATGGTTTCGGGCTCCGTGGTCGAAACGACGAGAACAGAAATCTGCGTTCCCCGTTTCGCCTCGAACTCTCTCGACATCTTCTCGAGGCTGACCAACTGGTCACCGGTCAGCGTTCCAGTCACATCGGTGACTCTCGATGTGAGCGGCGGGATAACGGCGTCCGCGCGGGCGCACGATCCTCCCAAGACTAAGAGGGCCAAGGCGAAGGCCATCGCCAGTCGGAACATGTTCAATTGGAGGCCTTGCCCGCAGATGCCGGCGTCGAGCCGAAGTCGACCCGAGGCGGTTTCGAAATCTCGGCTTCGTTGCTCACCGAGAAGTTGGGGCGTTCCAGATAGCCAAATGCCTTCGCAGTCAAATTTTCCGGGAACGAACGTATCGTCGTGTTGTACGCCTGGACGGACCGAATGTATCGGTTTCGGGCTACGGCAATGCGATTTTCCGTACCCTCGAGCTGCGCCTGCAGATCCCGGAAGTTCGCGTCCGACTTCAATTGCGGATAGTTCTCCGATACCACGAGCAGACGCGACAGAGACGACGTGAGCTGCCCCTGCGCCGCTTCAAACTTTGCAAACGCCTGCGGGTCGGCAATGATTTCCGGCGTGGCGCGAATCGAGCCGACTTGGGCCCGGGCCTCCGTCACACTTACGAGCACTTCCTTTTCCTGATTCGCATACCCCTTCACCGTGCTGACGAGATTGGGAACCAGGTCAGCGCGCCGTTGATATTGATTTAGAACTTCCGACCAACTGGCCTTCACCTGCTCGTCTTCGCTCTGGATGGCGTTATAGCCACATCCTGAGAGCGACAGCACGCTCAGCGCCAAAGCGCCCGTCAGAAGTGCACGGGCCAGACGGCGCCGTGCGGAGATTGCTGCTGAGTTTGTCAACATGCACGCGCCTCTGTCCGATATTCCCCGGCATTGCGCCGCTCACCGGTGCACTGCCTATCGTAAGTAGCCGGACGGTCGCAGGGTTGACGCACGTCAACGCTGCACTGTCGAGCGCGCCGGGAACGATGTACCACCTCGGTCGCGTGTCGGCTCCGGGGGCTTGCTACGTATGAACAATTCGGCACGTGGTTCGTTGAGCCACATCAAGCCATCGAAGGGGCGTCAGCATAGAGTGGTTTCAGGGCTCGACCGGCTCTCGAGAACCATGCTCATGGAGAACAAGATGGCATTCCCGCGAAAACTCGCAATCGCAATTACGGCGCTCGGCATGGCCAGTGCCGTTGCAATCGCCGGTACGCCGGCGGCCGGCGACAGTGCAGCTCACGACGCCCATCATCCGAATAAGGCGGCAGCAAAAGCGCCGGGCAAGTCAAACCGCGAGGCGGACGACCAAATGCAGGCGATGCGCGCCATGCATGAAAAGATGATGAGCGCGAAGACGCCTGAAGAGCGCGCTGCCCTGATGGACGAGCAAATGAAAGTCATGCAAAACGGCATGGGCATGATGGAAATGATGGGCGCTCACTCGTCCGGTATGCCGATGTCGTCGCGGCAGGGCAGTATGGAAATGCGCATGGACATGATGCAAATGATGATGCAGGCAATGATGGACCGTCAGGCTGCTCGGGAGCATCCGGCGGAGAAGTGACGATACGAAACAGGAGGCAGCCATGGATGACAGCCCGCATGCTGGTCGGTCGTTCTGGAAATCGCGGTCGGCCATTGCGCTCGTAGCCTTCGCTGCAATCGCACTCTTCCTGTTACTCACGGAACATCGCGCCCATTTCCTTGGCGTGTTGCCCTATCTGCTGTTGCTCTCGTGCCCGCTGATGCATCTGTTTATGCACCATGGGCACGGGCATCATGGGACAAAATCGACCGATGGGCGCCCCAATTCGGGAGACAGTCATGACCAGCATCGGTGACGGTTACGGGCTGTGGAGCCTCGTTGCTATCAATTCTCTCGTCTTCATCATCTTCGCGTTCAGCTTCTTCAAGCCGGCAACAAAGCGGGACTGGAGAACGTTCGGTGGATTCTCCGCTTTCATCGTCGCGCTATTCGCGGAGATGTACGGGTTTCCGCTCACCATCTATTTGCTGTCGGGTTGGTTGCAGACGCGCTTTCCACAGGCCAATTTGCTGTCGCACGACGCTGGACACCTCTGGTGGACCCTGACCGGCAGACACGGCGACCCGCATGGCGGACTTCCGCATCTCCTCAGTTTCTTCCTGATATTGGGCGGCTTCTACTTGTTGTCCACCGCATGGCACGTACTGTATGAAGCTCAGCGTAACAACGAGTTGGCCACCACCGGGCCCTACTCGAAGATCCGACATCCCCAGTACGTCGGATTCGTCGTCATCATGCTGGGCTTCCTGCTCCAATGGCCCACGCTCGTGACCTTGGCCATGTTTCCTGTTCTGGTTTTCATGTACGTTCGACTAGCCAGACAAGAGGAGCGCGATTCGGAGGCACGGTTCGGCGCTGCGTGGCGTGAATACGCGGCACACACGCCGCGCTTCGTGCCGAACTTGTTCGGAAAACGCCCGGCTCAAGTACATTGATTTCAGACGGCTCTCCGCAGCTGGCGCTGCCGCCGAACTCAATCGCACTCTTCCGGGATGAGGAGGCTGGCATGAAGCCCTTCAAGACTGGCGTGACGCTCTCGGCCACGGTTGTGCTCTTCTATGTCCTATGCACGCTCGTATGGATGGCACTTCCCGAACCGTTCATGAACTTCATGAACGCACTTTTTCACGGACTCGATTTCCGGCGTCTCCAGACGGGCGAGCCATTGTCCTGGTGGTTTGTTGTCTACCCGGCCTTTGTGTTCGCGGTCTGGTTCTTTGCAGCAGGCGTCTTCTTCGCGTGGTTACACAACCGCTTGAGTGAACCCAATTGACGCAATTCCGTACGCCTGCCCATCTCCCTGCAACGGAAAAGCATGGAATGAACGTTGCTCCGCGCTATCGCTCAACACATCGAAGCGTCGTCGCCGGCGTGCCCCGATTTGACAATAGGGCCTCACCGTTCGCGGCACCGTCGTTACGCCAATATCGAACGCGCAGGGCAACGGCCCCCAATGGGGGTGGAACGGGTACTCAAAGGAGCGTCAAATGAGCGGCCAATCCGGCGAAGACAAGCTGTATCACCCACGGATTTCCGAGCAAGGGGCATCGGGCGAATCTCACGCTCGTGAGACGGACAAGCATGCCCATTCCACCGAGCATGGGCGCGACGCGCATACTCATCACCATCAGGTTCAGGAAGAACACGTTCATCGCGCAGATTCACTTCGCGACCCGGTCTGTGGAATGACGGTGACCGATGCGTCACGCTTCCGCTGCGAACACCATGCCAGGTGGTACACGTTCTGCAGCGAGGCTTGCCTGGCGAAATTCCAGGCTGCGCCGTCCAAGTACGTCGAGCCCTCGACCATTGAGCAACCGCAAGCAGTTCCCGGGGGCACCCTCTACACGTGCCCGATGCACCCGGAAATTCGCCAGGACCATCCCGGGCAATGTCCGAAGTGCGGCATGACACTGGAACCGATTCTGCCCAGCGTTGACGAAGGCGAAAATCCCGAATTGGTCGATTTCCGACATCGATTCCGGTGGACGCTGCCACTGACCATCGTAGTGTTCGTCCTGGCGATGTTCGGCCATCGTTTCGAATTGATGGATGTTCGCAGCGAGAGCTGGGTCGAATTCATTCTGTCGACACCGGTCGTCTTGTGGGCAGGCCTGCCGTTTTTCGCGCGATGCGCGCGTTCGTTCATGAACCGCAGCCCCAACATGTGGACCCTCATCGGGCTCGGAACAGGTGCGGCGTATATCTACAGTGTCATCGCCACCATCTTCCCCGGCGTGTTTCCTGAAACGTACAGCATGCACGGCCGAGTCAGCGTGTATTTTGAAGCTGCGGCAGTCATCATTTCGCTGACGCTACTCGGACAATTGCTCGAGCTTAAGGCCCGCTCGCAAACGTCCGCAGCCATCAAGGCGCTGCTCGGGCTCGCGCCCAAGACGGCGCGCCGCATTAACCCGAACGGCTCAGAGGAAGACATTCCGTTGTCCCACGTGCATGTGGGCGACCAGCTTCGGGTGCGGCCAGGCGAGAAAGTCCCTGTGGATGGTGTCGTGACTGACGGCACGAGCTCGTTGGACGAGTCCATGATTACAGGCGAGCCGATTCCGGTCACGAAGCGTGTCGGCGACCACGTCATTGGCGCGACGATGAACGCAACGGGCAGTCTGGTCATTCGCTCGGAGAAGGTCGGCTCGCAGACTGTGCTCTCGCAAATCGTGCAGATGGTCGCGCAGGCTCAGCGGTCTCGCGCGCCCATGCAGCGGATGGCGGATAAGGTTGCGGGAGTATTCGTCGTCGGGGTCGTCAGCGTCGCGTTTCTGACATTCCTCCTGTGGGGCATATTCGGGCCGGAGCCCAGCTGGGTGTTTGGCCTTATCAACGCTGTCGCAGTGCTCATCATCGCGTGTCCATGCGCGTTGGGGCTCGCGACGCCGATGTCCATCATGGTGGCGAGCGGCAAAGGTGCTACCACGGGGGTTCTCTTTCGGGACGCCGCTGCCATCGAGAATTTTCGAAAGGTCGATGTCCTGATTGTGGACAAGACCGGGACGCTGACCGAAGGGCGTCCTGCGTTCGAGCGGGCTGTCGGAACGAACGGACACTCGGCCGATGAAGTGCTTCACCTGGCCGCCAGTCTCGACCAAGGCAGCGAACATCCGCTCGCGGCTGCAATCGTCGCCGCGGCACGCGAGAAAGGGGGGCAGCTGGACCGAGCGGAAAAATTCGAATCCGTGACGGGCATCGGCGTGCGCGGGCTGGTCGCCGGTCGACGGCTGGCGTTGGGCAATACCGCGCTCATGCAGACTGACCAGGTGTCCGTCGAGTCGCTAGCGAAGGAAGCAGACCGTATGCGAGCGCAAGGTGCGAGCGTCATGTACCTGTCAGTCGATGGCCGTTTGGCCGGTTTGCTTACGGTCGCCGACCCAATCAAGACCACCACGCCGGAGGCGCTTGCGACGTTGAAGGAGAACGGCATCCGAGTCGTTATGGCGACCGGCGATGGGGTGGTAACGGCCAAGGCCGTTGCCGAGAGACTCGGTATCGACGAATATCACGGCGAGGTCAAGCCGGCCGACAAGCTCGACTTGGTGACGAAGCTCCAGCAGGCCCGGCATGTTGTGGCGATGGCTGGCGACGGCATCAACGACGCCCCGGCGCTCGCGAAAGCCGATGTCGGCGTTGCCATGGGAACAGGCACGGACGTGGCGATGAGCAGCGCGCAAGTGACGCTCGTCAAAGGCGACTTGCGCGGCATCGCACGAGCGCGAGAGCTGTCCGAGGCAACTGTCGCGAACATGAAGCAAAACCTCGGCTTCGCGTTCGTGTACAACGCGCTTGGGGTTCCGTTGGCGGCCGGGGTACTTTACCCGTTCACAGGATTGCTGCTGTCGCCGATGATCGCGGCGCTTGCGATGAGTTTGAGTTCCGCGTCTGTCATCTCGAACGCGCTGAGGTTGCGTAACGCCAAAGTTTGAGCGGCGATACCGCATGCGAGCCTTTCGGACTGTTTCCTCGATGAAACCTTGCCACCGCTCGCTTTGTGAATCTCGTACGGACTGAAGGTAGATGTCAGGGGGTTGGAATTAAACAGCGTCTCCATGGCCTCGACCAGGCGAATCGCCAGCAGTCTCTCCGGAGAATCCGCGGCCGGACCCTAAAGCAATTTTGGCAACACGCTATGAATCGCGAACGAACCATGACTCAAGACGGTAACGGAAAACTCAGTTCAAGAGAGCCGCCCGAGCAGTTCCCGCTACCAGAGTACGTAACTCAAACTAATGCAAAAGCGCATGTTCTGACTGCGTTCCGGGAAGCCGATATATTCGCCTTTTAGCCGGGCCAGTCATCGACAGGGATGAACTGCATGTGCTTCGTTCCAGCGACAACAGTATCCAGGAATGCCGGGAATCCATCTGCTACAAAATACAGGTTGCCGCATTCGGCCACCTTTGCGATATCCGGCTTGGCGGTGTCGTCGGCATGCAGATTGGTTCTATCCCAATAAAGAACCTTTCGAGCATCGCCGAACTTCGCGAGCGCATAGTAATTTCCACCCGGGTCATCGCCGATCACAAAGAATTCACTCAGGAACCCAACCTCATCCCTGACGCGCTCATTCTGCTCAATCAGATCAAAATTATCATTACTTGCAGCGAGCCCGAACAACGACGAAAAAGAGATCACTCCATTATAGACGCCAGAGAAATCAAGATCGAGATAATCGGCGCCACTGACGAAAAAGCCGTTCCACTTCTTCAGGAAATTCACATATTCCACCGGAATACCGAAACCAATTCGGGATTCCAGCTCCGTGAAAAACGGCGCCGCAGGCTTTACACCATACAGAACTGGCACATTACCTCCTCTACACGACGGTCGATTCCACGATGGCGCAGCACCATACGCGATTGAAGCACCACCCTCCGGTCAATTCCCGGGGGCGGCCGAACCGGCCCGAACGAAATGATGCTCCATCCTCGTGCGCAGCACGCCATCGAGCGCGGCAAGTCGATCGCGCAGCCGAACCGCTTGCCCTTCCGTCATTTCCCCGAGAACGATCTTCTGCTCGAGAACGTCGCCACAGCGGGCGATGGCCCACCGGTCGACCGTGGCGGTTTCGCCTTCGAGTACGGCAGCCGCTGTCGACACGATGCCCGGATTCAATCCCGAAACGAGATGAACCGTATGCGTGAGCGTGAAACCGGGAAGGAGGTGCGACCAGTCTTCACAGACGGTCTGGCGGGAAGCAGCGGTATCCTGGCGCATGATTGCTCCGGTTGAGTGGTTATCGAACCGGTGCCAGCCATGCTGCTCCCGTTTCGTTGCCGTAAATCGGCCGCATCGCCTCAAGGGCGTCCACCTTGCCCGGGAGGGCAGGTTGGCGTCGGATAACCCGACTCTGGATGCTTGATTTCTCTCGTTCGACATTCCGAACGATGGTTCATTATATCGAAAAGCACGCGTAGCGCAAGAAGTGTCGGGAGAGCGGCACTTTAGCCGGATGACCTCACCGATCCAGCCCTTGTAAGCGACGCGACAGGAAGAGCTGTGTCAGTCCTCCTCACCGCCCTCCAACCACCCCGAAACCTACGCCCTCACGCGATATACCTGTTCTTGATCCGGATATCCCGCCCCTGGAACGGCCCCGTATCGTGCTCATGCAGATGCACGACCACCTGCTTCGGATCGAACAACCTCGACACTTCGCGGAAATCCTGATTCACGCGCTTCATGCCTTCGACCATCTCGCCGTGCAGCGCCGCATCGTCGAGCGGCATCGGCGCACTGCCCAACGCCCGTTCGAGATGGAGGTGCAGGAAACTCGTCAACTGCGCATCCTCGGTCGTCGCGAGCTGGAACGTGCTGATCGCGTCATGCAGCACCGGCGAAGCGGACAGAACCTGCTCGATGTCGGACGGGAACACTTTCGCGCCATAGAACGGCACGCTCGAATCGTTGCGGCCGTACACGAACAGGAACGGGAAATGGCTGGTCCGCGCGGCAAAATCCTGCAGGCGCATGCCATGCGCCGACAGACGCCTGTTCAGCTCGCGGAATCGATACGTCCCACCCGAATCGCGAATGTTGTACCGGATCTTCGGCGCCGCGCCCGACTGCCGCCCGATGGTCACCAGCAGTTCGCCATCGTCATTCGTTTCGATCACGTAATCGAGCGCGTTGTACTGGAAGATCATCGGCGGCGTATCGCGGCCGAACAGCTCGCGGCACAGCTCGGGCCGCGTGAGCAACGCACGCCGCAGGCCGATCGTCGTCGGCGTCTCGACGCCGATGTTGATCTCGAGGTCCGACGCGCCATACGACGAGATCACCGTGCTCGCCTTGCGCAGCAGATGGTCGCGCAACGCTTCCGACAACCCTTCCCCGCCGACGATGAAATCGATGTGGTACGCGCTCAGGTCGAGATCGCATTCGTCGACCACCGAGCGGATGAACGGCGGGTAGCCGAATATCAGGTACTGGTATTTCGGTCCGAACAGCTTCAGCGTGTTGATCAGCTTGGCCTTGTCGGGGCCGATCGACTTCATGATGCCGACGTCGACGAGCGACATCGACACGTTCATGCCGGTCGCCCACGGCCCGAGCGCAAAGCAGTTCAGCAGCATCTTGCCGGAGTCGCGGAACACCAGCTGATAGTTCAGCTGCAGGATGCGCTTGACGTCGCTGCGTTCGGCCGCGCTGCGCACCCAGTTGTTCGGCTGCCCCGTCGACCCCGACGATTCGTCGATGACGACACCCGACTTCGGAATGGCGCCACCGTAGCAGCGCTGCTCGATCGAATAGCGCTTGATGTAATTCTCCTTGGTCATGGCGGGCAGGTCCGCCAGCCGCCATTTGCCGCCGGCCTTGTAGCCTTCGGCCTTCAGGAACTCGATGTAGGCCGGGCACGACGTGCTCGCCTTGAGGAACGCGACGCGGGCGCGCATGCGGCCGACATAAGCCAGATAGGGCTGAAAAATCGGCGCGTTGAGGAACACATAGAGACGTCCGTCGACGCTGATCACGCGGCGAAGGAACCAGAGCGTCCAGAGAACGGCTTCGAGAAAGAGGCGAATGAGCGTGTTCATGCGGATTGCGGCGAATGGGATGGAACCGGCGCATCGACGAGGATGTCGGCAAGCGCCCTGCGCTGGCTTTGCGGCGGCGTACGCGAGTAGCCGACCTTGAACACGAGCCATGCGCGGTCGACCCCGGCATGCGTGCTGAACCACGCGGCAGCGTCGGGGTTCGTGACCAGGTTGCCGTACGGATGCAGGTACAGGCCGAGGCTCGTCAGCGCCAGCCAGAAGCGCAGCAGGAAGCGGCCCGACTCGATCGCCTTCTCCGGATTGAAGAAATCGCCGCTCAACACGCCGATCGCCGGCACATGGCCGAGCTGCGACCGGTACCGGCGCTTGAAATAGAAGCGCGTCGGCTTGAACGTCAGGATCTTCGACAGATGCGCGGACATCCAGAACTCGGCGCGCGACAGGTTCATGCAGCGCCAGTCGAGACCGTCGCGATGTCGGGCAGTCGAACGTTCCGTGAACCGGAACCAGGCCGTGATTTCATCGTGGTAGTCCGCGACGTTCATGTCATGAAACACGGCGTCGATGTTCGCCGCGATGATCGGCTCGATCAGTTCCGCACCCGACAGGTGCGTATATCGATGCCCCCATTCGTCGGCCAGCGCCGCCAGTTGCGTGACGGCGGCATCCGGCACCGGTGTCGGGTCCATCGAAATGCGCGACGTGCGGCGCGCCAGCATCAGCGCGGACGGATCGTCGCGCGGCGCATCCGCATTGGTGTTGGCGACGAGCCGCAACGCAGCGAACGGAATCAGCCCCGGCGGCGTCGGCCGGGACAGGATGGCCGCGAATTCCTGCACCGGGCGATGCAGTTGCCATTCGACACGCAAGCCATGCGGTGCCGCGAGCAGATCGATCGCGTCGATGAACATGCCCATCGCGGACAACAGGAACGCGCCGGTCGTGTCTTCTTTCGGCAGCGTGCGCGTGCCGTCGATGAACAGCTCGGCGCAATCGTCCGAGATCAGTTGCACCCGCCACGGCTGAACGTTGTGCGGCGACGGTGCGTGTCGGGCCACGGACAGGATCGTGTGCCAGACAGTAAAGGTTTCAGCGGGAATCCCCGGCATTTCTCGTGGCTTCCTTGTTGTTGTGCGGCTGATTGCCGTTGTGGCGCGAGAACCGGCCCCTCTCAAGACCGGGTGAAGCTGTGCGCATCTTACATGAGCCGAGGCAGCCTCACGGATGCCCGGACGGCAGATCGGCTGCGACGCAACCGTCCGCGCCCCGAAGCATCGTCCGCCTTCACATGCGGAGCTTCGTGGCCGGTCGAAGCCCCGTTCGAGAACCCCGCTACTTCGACAAGTGCAGCTTCTTCGACACGACGATGCCGCTCGACTCACTCACCAGCGAGATGTCATGGATATCCATGTGCAGCGTGGAGATCCTCGTCGTGATGTCGGTCGGCTCGTCGATACTCGGATCGACATGCTCGGTTTGTTCCGTCAGGTAAGGCCGAACCAGCCGCCCGGAGAAAACGAGTGCGAATTCGCCGCTCGCTCGTGCGTGCTCGGCGGGCGATAGCCGCATGCGGCTACGAATCGCGGTCTTTTTGCCTTGGCCGGAATCGAGTTCGATGATGTCGACGTGCTGGATGTACCCTTTCGCCTTCGCTTCGGGTGCGATCACGAGCCCGCGCCCTCGCGGCCCCGTCGTGACTTTTCTGAGCAGGATGCCCGTCCGGTCGTTGCGCTCTGCGTCGAACAGGTCGACGTCCAGCGTCAACAGGTGCCGGCGTGACGAGTACCTCAGCCCGTACCGTACCGGTACCACGAACGTCACGTCACGATCCAGATCGACGGACGCCAGGTCGGGATTCGGGCCACGCCGGTCGACCGCGCTGGAGACCAGGCCGCGAACCCGGTCGCGCAACGAAGGTGAGAGGGTAGTGATGTGCAGCTTCTTCAGTGCATCCCGGATTGCAACCGGGTCGTCGCCGGCAATCGGTCGTGCCGGCGACGTGTCGGGATGGACAGCCGACGCGACGCGCGCCGTGCCGTCCGCGGCCTCCGCCGCTGCATGCGCCGCGACCGGCGCCAGCATCATCGCCAGGGCGACGATGCACGCGTAGTTCGAGCGACCCAATGTGGATTTCCGGTAAAACACGACGAACTCCTGATTTTCAACGACGTGCACTATAGGGTGGAATGATCGGCAACGCACCCGCCGTTTGATATTCACGGACGGCCGGCGCGCCCATCATAGGTTCGTCGTCGGCACGGCGGCAGGCCAACGGACACACTACCGTGTTGCCCGGGCGACAACAACCGGCGGGAAACGCGCAGCGCCCCCGCGCCAGGAATCCGCACACTCATCCCCGCCCGTCCTCGCGCCGATACTCCGCCGGCGCCTTCCCCACCAGCTTCCGGAAGTCGCGCGTGAAGTGCGCCTGATCGAAATACCCCAACGCCTGGGCCAGTTCCGCGAGATCGACCGCCTCGCCGCCCGCGAGCTTGTCCGCGGCTTCGTGCAGGCGATAACGACAGATCACCCATTTGGGCGTCACCCCGACATGGCTGGAAAAGAGCTGCTGCAACGTGCGTTCGCTCAACCCCGCACGCTCGGCCAGGTCGCGCACCTGCGTGAGCCCGATGTCCTGCTGCAGCATCTGCAAGATGGCATGAATACGCTCGACCTGCGGATCGGGCGGCGGCAGCACCCGCAACAGCAGCGCCTCGGCCGCCGCCACCATCCCGGCATCGTCCCCGGCGCCGAGTACGGCCGCTTCGGCTTCCGCATCGCCGCAGCCGAACAGCGTCGACACCGGCAGCACCTTGTCGGTCGTCAGATGCACCGGTTTGCCGAAAAACGCCCGGAACGCGCCCGGCCGGAACCGCAAGCCGATCACCCTGCCGGTGCCCACGAGCGTCGTCTCGAACGCCCCCGACACCACACCGAAGATCCCCGTCTGCCGCCGGTCGAACACCACATTCACGCACGGATACGGCAGTGTGCGCTGCACGTAAGGCGGCTGGCCGCGCAGATCCCATTCGACGATCCAGTGGTGATCCAGCACGCCGGCCAGTTCGGCTCGCGGGTGATAACGATTGAGGCGGAAGCGCTGATTGATCGCCTTCGGGCCGACCACGCCCTTGGGCGTGTCGGTCACGTTACGCAGGTCGGCCATGGTCGGGAACCGGTGAGGTGAAGGCGCAATGATGCACCGCCGCAGCGGGTTTTTCCAAGACGAGGGTGCGCAACCGTCCTACATTCGAATCCCTGCCGACGAACGCACCCACCGGAGCCCGCCATGCCGCAAGACCGTCACCTGACCCTGTTCCACTCTCCGCGCAGCCGCTCGGCCGGCGTGCGGATGCTGCTCGAGGAACTGAGCGCCGACCATGAACTGCACGCGTTCGATCTTTCCACCGGAAAACACCGCGACGCCGAATACCTGCGCATCAATCCGCTAGGCAAGGTTCCCGCGCTGCGTCACGGCGACGTGATCGTCACCGAGCAGGCGGCCGTCTACCTGTATGCGGCGGAACTGTATCCGGAAGCCGGCCTGTCGCCGGCGCCGGGCGATTCGCTGCGCGGCCCCTATCTGCGCTGGATGACGTTCTATGGTTCGTGCTTCGAGCCGGCCCTCGTCGACCGATCGATGAATCGCCCGCCCGCGGCCTACTCGACGTCGCCCTATGGCGACTTCGATACCGTCGTCGACACGATCGATGCGCAACTGGCGAAGGGACCTTACCTGCTGGGCGAGCGCTTTACCGCGGTCGACGTGCTGTGGGGCTCGGCGCTGAACTGGACCACGATGTTCAAGCTGGTGCCCGAGACGCCGCGCATTCGCGCCTACATCGATCGCGTGCTTGCGCGCCCGGCCATCCAGCGCGCGCAGGCGGCAGATGCCGCGCTGGCGGCGGAACAGGACAAGGCCAAAGAGGCGGCCGCAGCGGCAGGGTAATCCATTGGCGGGCCGACCTTGGCCCCGGATCCGCCCGCCGCCCCGTCAAAACACCGTATGCAGCCCCACCCGCGCCACCGTCTGGTTCGCCGAACCTGAAGCCCCGTTCGGATCCAGCACGCCATTGACCTGCGCATTCGCGCCGCTGTTCGCGCGTTGGTAGTCGGCCGACACATAAACCATCGTCCGCTTCGAAAACAGGTACTGAAGCGCCACACTGACCTGATGCGCGTGGTTGTCGTTCACCGCTTCGTTGCCCTTCATGTACATGTATTTCGCGCCCAGCACGACATCCGGCCTGATGTGCCACAGCCCGCCGGTCTCCGCCATCCACACGCCGGCATCGTTGAACGCGTTGTGCACGGTGGTCACCAGCGCACTCGCGGTCACGGCACCGAAGTCGTAATGCATCCCGACACCCCAGTTGCGCACGCTGGTGGACGGTACGCCAGGCGCGGGACCGTACTTCTCGTTCGTGTAGGCCGCCCCGACCCCGAACGCCCCCATCTCGTAGTTCACCCCGGCGCTGACCGCATTGTCCGCGCCGACCGAGCCGGCCACCCCGCCGAACGCGTACATCACGCCGCCGGAAAAACCCGCGACCGTCGGCGAACTGTACTTGACGGAATTCGCGATCGGCTTGCTGCCTGCCGTGCGATCCCAATCGAACGCACCAGTCGGATTGCCCGGTAGCGCGAGACGCTGGAACGGGCCATTGCGAAAGCCGTACAGCCCCGAGATATCCCGAGAGATGGCATTGCCCTTCGAAAAGAGCGAATCCACCATGAAGTCGTACTGGTTGCCCAGCGTGATGCGGCCGAACCGGTTGCTTTCGAGGCCCACATACGCGTTGCGGCCGAAAATCCCCGTCCCGACGATGCTGCCGTTCGCCATCGAGAACTGGTTCACGAGCGCGAACGTCGCGCGATACCCGCCACCGAGGTCTTCAGTCCCGCGAAAGCCGAAGAGATTGGGCGCGAATATGCCGTCGTCGAACTTGACGTTCTTTCCGCCGCCCTCGTTGCTGACATAAGAAATGCCTGCATCGATCAGACCGAACATCGTCACGCTGCTCTGTGCCCATGCGCCGTGCGCCACGGCAAGCATCACCACTGCTCCAAACCTGAGTTTCATGTCGTCTCCGTCTTTTTTATGAAAATGCGAGGCCGCCACCCGCTACGTGGCGGGTGCTCGCTCGGTGCATCAAGGGAAATTGCGTTCATTCAGGCGGAATCGAACAACGCCTGAACCATGATTAGCTTGACTGATTGATCAATTCGATGACCGCCGCATCGACCCGCCGCGCTCGTACTCGTCGAAGCGCCCGAATCAAGCGCCCCGATGGACGATCCACGCGGTGGAATCCACCTCGACCGTCACGGCCTCCAGCGCCGAACCCGAGCAAGGCCCGTCGATACACACGCCATCGTCGAACCGGAACAGCGCGCTGTGATGCGCACACATCAACACCTGCGACCGGTAACAGGAAACGCTACCCGGGACGAAATCGAGCGGCACCGAGAAGTGCGGGCAGCGATTCACATACGCCCACACCTGCCCGCCGCGTCTCACGACGATCACGGGACGTCCGATGCAGGCCTCGTCGACGACCCGCGCCCCGCCGTCGGGCACATCGGAAAAACGGCAGAGTTGTCGGGCTTCCATCTCTCACACCCGCTGCTCGGGATTGCCGAGGCTCCAGTCCCACGGCCGCACTTCGACGTGCGAAAACAGCCCTTCTTTCACGTACGGATCGTTGCCGACGAACTGCATCACCGCGTGAATGTCGTCCGCCTCCACGACGAGCAGCGTGCCATTCATAGCGTCGCCGTGCGGGTCCAGCGTCGGCCCGCCGAGCCGCACGACCACGCCGTGCTGGTCGGCCGAGCGCAGGTAGGTTCGATGAATCGGCCGCATGCGGTCGCGCACGTCGCGCATGCCCGGTTGGTCCGTCGCAAACACCGCAAAAAATCGCGCCATGTCGATCAACTCCGGTCGAGGACGAACGCGCGGAGAGGCCGTACGAGGCTCCGTACGCGCAGGCGCGCGCCTGGCGTGCCGTCGAAGCCTGCGGCAACCTGCCCGGTCAACCCGGCATCGCCGTCATGGTGGTCATCGCTCATGTCTGTCTCCATTGACGCGCGAGCCGCTCACCGCGGCGCGCGTCCTTCCCATGCGTGCTGAAGCAGCGCGCGAATCGCCGCGCGTTCGATCGGCCGTGGGTTCGCGTACGGGTTGCGACAGGCGAGGTCGGCCGCTTCGTCGAGACCGCTCTCCGGCATCCCGAGGTCGACGAGCGCCGGTGCGATGCCGAGCCGCGCATTCAGCGCGAACAGCAGCGGGCCGGCTTCGGCTGCATCGTTCCCGCCCAATGCACGCGCCACGCGGCGCAGCGCATCGGGCGCGGCGGCATGGTTGTAGTGCGCGGTATGCGGCAGCATCGCCGCGTGCGTCTGTGCGTGCGGCAGGTTGAAGGTGCCGCCGAGCGTGTGGCACAGCTTGTGGTGCAGCGCCATGCCGACCGCGCCCAGGCAGGTTCCGGCGAGCCACGCGCCGTACAACGCGCGGCTGCGCATCGCACGGTGTTCCGGATCGCGCACGATCACGGGCAGCGCGTCACCCAGCGCGCGGATCGACTCTTCCGCCATCAGGCTGATCACCGGGTTCGCGTCTTCCGCATAGAGCGCCTCGACGGCGTGCGCCATCGCATTGATGCCCGATGCCGCGGAAATGTCCGGCGGCAGCGTCACCGTCAGCGACGGGTCGTAGAGCACCGTACGCGGCAGCACGCGCGCGTCGCGCCCGGTGCGCTTCAGCCGGCCCTCCGTGAGCCCGAAGATCGGCGTCATTTCCGAGCCGGCGTACGTCGTCGGCACGGCCAGGATCGGCAACACCGACTCGAGCGCAATGGCCTTGCCGAGCCCGATCGTCGAGCCGCCGCCGATCGCGACGCAGCAGTCCGCGTCCAGCTCGCCGGCCATCTCGCGGGCGGCATGCGCGACCTCGACCGGTACGTGCATGACCGCCTGCGCACAGATGCCGGCCGCACGCTCGCCCAGGATCGCCTCCACGCGCTCGGCGAGCGGCCGCTGCTCGGGCGTGGACAAGACAAGCGCGCGGCGGGCGCCGAGCGTCGACAGCTCGTCCGGCAGCCTCGCGAGTGCGCCCCATTCGAACACCACGCGGGAAGGCGTGCCCTGATAGACGAAGCGATTCATGGAAAACCTCAGCGCTTGAAGTGCGGCGGCACGTTGCCGTCGACGTTGACCCACACCGATCGCGCTTCCGTGTAGTCGTGCATGGCCTCGAAGCCCATCTCGCGGCCATAACCCGACTTGCCGACGCCGCCGAACGGGCTGCCCGGGTTGACGCGCTTGTAGCAGTTGATCCAGCACATGCCTGCGTTGATCCGCGATGCCATCCGGTGCGCGCGCGAGAGGTCCTTCGTCCAGAGGCCGCTGCCCAGACCGTATTCCGTCGCGTTGGCGATGGCCAGCGCTTCGTCGTCGCTGCCGAAGCGCAGCACCGTGACGAACGGGCCGAACACTTCCTCCTGCGCGACGCGATCGGCCGCGCTCCTCGCTTCGATGACCGTCGGGCGCACGTAGTAGCCGCTGGCGAGCGCCGGGTCCTGCGGCGCGCTGCCGCCCGTGAGCACGCGACCGCCCTGCTCGCGCGCGACGTCGACGTACGACAGCACGCGATCGAGGTGCTGCTTCGAGGTCAGCGGCCCCATCTCGGTATCGGCGTCGAGCGGGTTGCCGATGCGGATCGACGACGCGAGCGCGACGAATCGCTCGAGGAATTCATCCGCGATGCGTTCGTGCAGCACGAGACGCGAACCGGCGATGCACGCCTGCCCCTGGTTGTGGAAGATCGCCCATGCGGCGCCGTTGATGGCGGCGTCGAGATCGGCATCGTCGAAGACGAGGTTGGCGCCCTTGCCGCCCAGTTCGAGCTGCACGCGCTTCAGGTTGCCCTGCGACGCTTCGACGATCCGGCGGCCGGTGGCCGTCGACCCCGTGAACGCGATCTTGCCGACCCCCGGATGTTCGGCGAGCCGCTGGCCGGCGGTATGCCCGTAGCCGGGGACGATATTGACGACACCGGCGGGAAACCCGACTTCGGCCATCAGCTCGACGATGCGCAACGTCGACAGCGGCGTGATCTCCGACGGCTTGAGCACGACGGTGTTGCCGGCGGCGAGAGCCGGGCCCATCTTCCAGCTCGTGAACATCAGCGGAAAATTCCACGGCACGATCTGGCCGACCACGCCGATCGGCGCACGCTGCACGTAGTTCAGGAAGCCGGTTTCGACCGGAATCACCGAGCCTTGCAGCTTGTCGGCCATGCCGCCGAAGTAGCGGAAGCAGGCCGCCGTGCGCGGCACGTCGAGCGCACGCGAATCGCGGATCGGGTGGCCGGTGTCCAGCGACTCGAGCCGCGCCAGTTCGTCGGCGTTGGCCTCGATTGCGTCGGCGAGGCGCAGCAGCAACCGGCCGCGTTCGGCGGCCGGCAGGGCCGACCATTTGGGAAACGCGCGCGCGGCGGCTTCGACGGCGAGATCGACATCCGCCGCGTCGGCTGCCGCGATCTTCGTGATGACGGAGCCGTCGTGCGGGTTCAGCACGTCGATCGTGCCGCGGTCGACGGCGTCAACGAAACGCCCGTCGATGAAGAGTTGGGTTTGCATGAATCGTCCTCGGTACAGGGCTGAAGCGGAAGCGTTTGCGTTGCTCAGAACGCGATCGGATACGGCGCGAGCTCGCCGCTCTCGTAGCGTTGCGGCAGGTCCGGCGTCGCGTTTTCCCAGACGAGCAGCATCGACCGCTTCGTCGAATAACCCTGATGCCGGATGTCGGCGGGCATCGCGCAGATGTCGCCGGCGCGCATCGTGACGCGTGCGCGCGGTGCGCCGGTGTTCTTGTCGCCGATGTCCCACACGATTTCGTCGGACAGTTGCAGGAACCATTCGACGCGGTCGTTGCCATGGAACACCGGCAGGATGAATTCCTCGGTGGTCGGGCAGAACAGGCTGCGCCCGCAGACCGACGTGACCGACGGATTCCACGTGACGTCCGAGCGCGACAGGTACTTGAACAGGTTGAACGCGTGCAGTTCGCCTTCGAAGCCCGGCTCGACATGCACTTCCGGTTCGTCCTGCGCGACGTCGAGGAACGCACGGTTGACCGGCAGGTCGTCGCGCAGCGGCGAGTCGCCTTCGAGGCCCGGCATGCGGCGCGTCGCGATGCGCGTGCGCTCGATCGCCGCGCCGTTGTCGCCGTGCTTGCGCCCGAACGCCGTGCCCGTTTCCTCGGGCGCCGCGAACG
Source organism: Burkholderia sp. HAN2018 (assembly GCF_024704855.1). NCBI lineage: Bacteria > Pseudomonadati > Pseudomonadota > Betaproteobacteria > Burkholderiales > Burkholderiaceae > Burkholderia > Burkholderia sp. HAN2018. The sequence continues at coordinate 28,481 of NZ_QOBB01000001.1, forward strand.
GATCGAAGCCTTCGTTCGTCCAGTCGTGCAGCATCGCCTTGAAGGTCGCCATGATCGTGGGCGTTTCGAAGGTCTCGGTGTAGTCGACGCCGGCGTCCTTCAGGATGCCGTTGAACGTGCCCGCATACACGTCCACCTTGCCGTAGTGATTGCGTGTGCCGAACACGTGGTCGAAATTCACCCAGCCGTAGAAGAAGCCCCACGCCACGTCGCGCATCATCGCGCGCAGGAATGCGTCCGCCGGCATCGCATGCGTGCGGGTCCGGCCTTTCGCGGGCCAGCTGATCTTCACAAAGTATTCGTCGCGCTGGAACGCGAATTCGCCGAGCTGGAAGCGGCGGTAGCCGGTGACGGCATCGGCTTCGGTCGATCGCACCAGATCGGCGGCAAAGCCCGTGGAAAGGTCGAGGGTGTCGAGGGTGGCCATAACGTGTCTCCTGGGAATGTCGAATGAGGTCGGACGAATCAGTGCAGGCAGATTTCGGCCCACTTCTCCACGGACAGCTCGCCAAGGACGGTCTGCACCAGCGCGACGCCCGGCCGGCTCGCGGTGAAGCGGTATGCACAACCGGCCGGCAGCAGCGCCTGATGGCCCTTGCGCAGCACGACATACCCCATCTCGCGGCCGGCCGGCTGGGCGCCGGCGCTCACGGTGCCGCGCCCCGACTTCGGCGGCGAATCGAGCTTGATGAAGTCGATCCGGACTTCACCGTCCATCTGGATCACGAACTCGTCGTGCGGGCACGCGAACCACGGCGACTGGCCGTCGGTCCGCAGCACTTCGATCACGTATTCGAGGTTCTTGCCGGCGACGACCTTTTCATACGGCGCCGATTTCGATGCGACTTCGAACACGTTCGAGAACGCGTAGTGCCGGGCGCTGCCGCTGGTGATTTCGATCTCGCCCTTCCGGTAATGGTCGAGCGAGCCAAAGACGGTGTGGAATGCCGTGTCGGTCATTGCTGTCTCCTGAGTTGAACTGCTTGTTGGATTCAACTCTAGGGGCAACGCACAGCAGCAACAAGGCAACGGACGGCGATTACGGCATTTGCGTTTCGCGAATAATCCGTGCGGTTCAACGCACCCAGCCGCGCTCCAGGAGGGGACGATCCCACGGGGATTCGTCGCCGATATGGTCCGCCAGGAATTCGACCAGGGCCTTCACCTTCAGCGCCTGTCGCTGCGTCGCGGGATAAACGGCGGCAAAGCTCAGCGGCGCGAGCTGATAGTCGGTCAGGATCGGTACCAGGCGGCCCGCGACGAGCGCATCGCTCGCCACGAGCGTGGGCAAGCAGACGACGCCGCCGCCGGTCAGCGCGTACTCGCGCAGCAGGTGCACGGAGTTCGAGCGGATCATGCCCGGCAGCTCCATTTCGACGACCTCGTCGCCGCGCGTCATCGTCCAGCGGTTGCGCGACGGGTAGCCGGAATACAGCGCGGTCGTGTGCTGCAGCAGGTCGCGCGGATGTTGTGGCGCACCATGCGCGGCGAGGTAGGCGGGCGACGCGCAAAAGAGGCGCCTGACCGTGAACAGCCGCCGTTCGATCAGCGACTCGGAGATCGGCGGAAAGATCTGGAACGCGATGTCGAACCCTTCTTCGACGGGGTCGACCACACGGTCGTTGACGATGACGTCGATCTGGATACCCGGGTAGCGCCGGTTGAATTCCATCAGCGGCGCGCCGAAGTGATCGAGGGCGAAACCGGGCAACATCTGGATGCGCAGCCGCCCGGTGGGCGTGGCGCGCAGCTCGCGCATCTGGTCCGTCAGCTCGTTGACGCGCCCCACGACCTCCGCGCACTCGCGATAAAACGCCTCGCCCACTTCCGACAGGCGCACGTGGCGGGTGCTGCGATGGAACAGCGGCGCGTTGACGAACTTCTCGAGCTGCTGGATGCGGTTCGTCACGACCGAGCTGGTCACGCCGAGCTGCCGCGCCGCCTCGGCGAAGCTGCTCGCCTCCGCCACCCTGACGAATGCTTCGATGCTCAGAAACCGGTCCATGCCGCGCCCTTTTTCGACAGCGAAACCGGCAGTCTACCCGTGCGGATATCGGGCTGTGTCATGCGGAAGGCGTCACTGTGTCACCCAATCGATGTCAATCGCCGGCGGCGCCGCCCGCCGCATGCACCGCCCTGCCTTGCCCTGCCCGCACAGGCCTTACCGCGACTGCTCGCCGGCCGCCAGTTCCGGCTGCACGGCTACGCGGCGCTGCAGCACGGCCGGCGCGGTTTCCTTCAGCAGCAGGCTGACCACAATGCCCAGCACGACCGCACACATCGGCAGCCACAGAATGTTCTGGATGCCAAAGTGTGCGGCGACATAGCCGCCCAGCGCCGGCGCGATGCCGCCGCCGAAGATCTCGCCGACGCCCACCACCACGCCGATCGACGTCGACACGAGCCCGACGGGCGCGGCCTCCGTCGCCACCGGCCCGGACAGCAGCGACACCAGGCCGAGCGTGAAGAACGACGCGACGAACAGCACCCCGAACAACGCGAACGGCTCCGGGCCAAGGCCGCGGAACAGATAGAGCATCACGGCCGTCCCCGCGAAACCGACGATGCTCGCGAGACGGCGGCCGACCAGGTCGGACAGGCCCGGCAGCCCGAACTGCCCGAGAAAGCCGCCGAAGCCGATCGCCGACACGACGAGGCCCATCTTCTGCGTGCCGAGCGCCAGGTAGTCGGTCAGGTACAGCGGCAGCAGCGCACCGAGCACGAATACGCCCGTCATCGCGCAGCACAGTGCGGCCATCGCCACGAGGATGTTGCGGCTCCTGAGCACATGGCCGAGTGATGCCGGTGCATGCTCCGACGCGACGGCCGGCGTGACCTTCGGCTCGCGGATGACGAAGAACATGATCGCGCCGAGGATCAGGCCGGGAATGGCCACGAGCGCAAACACCCAGCGCCACGACACGAAACCGAGCAGCTGCGTCGCGATGATCGGCGACAGCGCGAGCCCGAACAGCGCGAAGCCGCTTTGCTGCAGGCCGAGGTTCAGCCCGCGCCGCCGCGGATGCGATGCGTCGGCAGTCGCGGCAAAGCTCGTCGGGCAGAACGAGCCCTCCGCGACACCCATCAGGCCGCGAATCGCCATCAGCCCGAGCAGCCCGCCCGCGAGCCCCGAGAAGCCCGACAGCAACGAGAACGCGATGATGGCCGGAATCAGCACCTTCCTGCGGCCGACCTTGTCGGAGATGCCGCCCATCAACGCCGCGAAGATGCCCCACGACAGGCCGAGCACGCCGATGCAGTTGCCGACGTCCTGCGCGTTCAGGTTGAGGTCCTTCATGATCGAAGGGAACAGCGGCGCGATCAGCCAGCGGTCGAGGCCGACCAGCCCGAAGCCGAGCGCCAGCAGCGTGACCGCCTTCCACTCATAGGAGGTATCCCACTCGTTTGCTTTCATTTCCGTCTCCGTGGACACAGGTTCGCCTGCGCGCGACGGAGCGCCTGCGCATCAGCCAGGTCCGATGGTTTTTGTGTGCGATGTGAATCGCCGGGAAGCGCCGGCTGCCGTTCCGGTTCGACATATCGAATCCGGCGAGCCGACGGCACAACGATAGGTGCAACGCCGGGGATCGGGTATCGAACGACCGGCGAACGCGCCATTCGCGATATGCAAATAATCGTCGGCGACGGGCGGGAAGTGTCGGTGGGACGGCGGAGAGAGATCGGTCGTAGGGTTGAAGTGACGCGCGATTGTGCGTCTCGGGGGAAATCCCTCATGGACATCCGGGCGACCGGGGACTGGCCCGTTCACGCCCGGCATGCACCCGATCCGGCGAGGCCGGACGATACGTGCGGGTAACGCATTTCGTATGACAAAAGATGCATTTTCGATCTTCGATCGCGGTGGACTTGGACTCGCGTTCCGGAATCTTCGCGCTTATGCAGTTGGCCATGGCGAGCCGTGACGGAAACGGCCTTCCACACTATCAAACTGAAAACGGCAAAACTGCTGTCAAGCGGACACGCATACCGGATGCACGAGCGCGATCGCACGCACATCGATTTTTATATTTCAATTCCGCCTTATCCATATCCGAATTAAGACAAGTCGAATTTTCAATTACCGACATCCAATCCGGTTCAGCATAGTTGCCCGCAACCTCCACCTCTCAACCACCCAGAAAGGGATAGCGACAAATACCAACCCTGACTACCCGATATAGGATTTTTCCAATTAAAACAAAACGCCCCGCCAAATCATAAAAATGTAGAACACCGTTTCACAGTGAATTGATTTCCATCTCAAAATACCAATAAACCTTTAAAACCCCCATTGTTTGATATTCTGCGCACCGAAATCACGATCACCACTGCTTTACCGCACTGAAAGTCCGACTCAAAGAATACAAGCCAGAAAAGCAACGAGATTGCCGTTATGTCGATAGCAACAGCATTACGAAACTTTGCGTCCGGTCTGGTCGACTGGAACACCCGGCCCGTCGCCCTGCATTTCGGGCAGGCGCAACATGCGGTCGGCCATCTGCTGGCGCTTCATCACGCCGATATTCGCGAAGGACTGATGTCGGGAATCGACGGGCAGCTGACCTGCATATCCACCCACGCTCATCTGGCGCCCACGCTGTTTCTCGGCCTGCCGGTGTCGGTCCGGCTGACGACCGACCGGGGCGACGTGCGAGCAATCAATGCGATCGTGCACGACGTGCAGGCCGGTCAATCCGACGGCGAGTTGACCGTGTATCAGCTGCGCATCTGCGATGCGCTGTCGTTGATGGACCGCCGCATCAATTCCCGAGTATTCCGGTCGCGGAACATCATCGACATCCTCGGCACGCTGCTGAACGAATGGCGGCAACGCAGCCCCGCCCTCGCGCGTGCGTTCGATTTCGACCTGTCGGGATTGCGAGCCGAACGTTATCCGGCACGCGAACTGACGCGGCAGGTCAATGAGTCGGACGCCCGTTTCGTGCGCCGGCTGTTGCGACGCGAAGGCATCACCGTCTTTGCAAAGGCGTGGGCGGTCGGCAACGCGGTCGGCAACGCGCGCGGCACGGCCGACGAGCGGCCGATCCACACGCTCGTGTTCTGCGACGACCCGCTGCGATTGCCGGAATCGCCTGCCGGCACCGTGCGCCTTCATCCGCGCGATTCGGGAACCGCGCAACGCGATACGGTGACGTTGTTTGCGCATCATCAGCGCCTGTCCCCCGGCAAAGCCGGCCGTCCGTCGTGGGACTACAAGAAGGCGCGCATGGACGATTCCGCGATCGCGACGAGCATCGATCAGGGCGACGCCGGCAACGACCTGGCCCGGCTGCTGACCGATGTCGCGATCGACATTCCGCACGTCGGCGACTCGTGGAACGATCACGACCGCATCACGCATGACCGGATACTCGCCCACCAGTTCGCGGCGGAGCGCTACGACGGTATCGGCCACGTCCGCGACATGCCGGTCGGCTGCTGGTTCACGCTGACCGGCGACCCCGAACTCGACATGAAGCCGGCCGAGCAGCGGCAGTTCGTCGTGACGTCGGTACGGCACGACATCCGGAACAATCTTCCCAAAGACCTGGCCGGCCGCGTGATCGCGCTGTACGCAGCCAGCCGGAACCTCGCGCAAGCCGCCCCACCCGCGCCGGCCGATGCGTCGGAACAGGCGGATACGCGCTACGAGAACCATTTCACGTGCGTGCGTCGCGGCGTGCCGCTCACGCCGTCCTACGATCCGACAATCGACCTTCCACCGGCTCACCTGCTGACCGGCACGATCGTCGGCACGCAGGGCGAGGAAGTATTCTGCGACGCGGCCGGCCGCGTGCGCGTACGGATTCATGGCTTCGATCCCGCCGATCACGAACACGCGCAAGGCGCCGGAACGAACGGGTCGGCCGGCGACAGCGCACCGATACGCGTCGGCGCGAGTCTGGCGGGCGCAAACTTCGGCACGCTCTTTCTGCCCCGCGTCGGGATGGAAGTCTTGCTGGGTTGCCTGTCGGGCGATCCGGACCGCCTGGTCATCATCGGCGTGCTGAGCAACGGCGCGAACCCGCCCGCGACGTTCACGCATACCGGTGCGCTGCCCGGCAACCGTTACGTGTCCGGGATCAAGACGAAGGAAATCAAGGGCGCTCGGTACAACCAGCTTCGCCTGGACGATACGCCGTCGCAGATATCCGCGCAGTTGGCGAGCGAGCATGCGCATACCCAGTTGAACCTGGGTTATCTGACGCAGCCCCGCAAGGATGGACACGGTGCCGATCGGGGCGAAGGCGCGGAGTTGCGCACCGATGCCGCGGCGGCCTTGCGCGCGGCCCAGGGCATCCTGTTCTCGACCTATGCGCGCACATGCGCGAACGGTGGTCAGCTCGATCGTGACGAACTGATTCAGTTGCTCGACCAGTGCATGATGCTGTTCAACTCGCTCGGCGACTATGCCGGCCAGCACGGCGGACGGGCCGCGGATACCGCCGGGCAGGAGAAGATCGTCGATGCGTTCCGTCACTGGAAGCCCGATCTTGCGGATGCCGGTTCCGCCGGCGACACGTCCGCCTTGATGGCGTTCGGCGCACAGGCAGGATCGCTGCACGTCACGCCCAGGACGCATGTCATGTATGCGGGCGAGAACATCGACCAGATTGCCCAGCGGCACGTGCAGGTTGCGAGCGGCGAGCGCATCAACCTGCACGGCGGCCATGGCGTCGCGATGTTCGCGCACAGCGGCGGCGTGTCGGCCATCGCGAATCGCGGGAAGGTGACGATCCAGTCGCAGGACGACGACACGCAGGTGGATTCCGCGAAGAACATCCAGTTGACCGCGGCCGGCGGCAAGCTCGCCGGCATGGCGAACGAACAGGTCGTGTTCGTCACGTCGGGCGGTGCGTACCTGAAGCTGAACGGCGGCGACATCGAACTCGGGTGCCCCGGCACGTTCACCGTGAAGTCGGCAGGCCATGCGTGGAGCGGCCCGGCCAGCATGAGCACCGACATGCCGACGTTCGACCACGCCCCGCTCGGCCGTGTGCCGAAACTCGTTCGCGCGACCGACGGCGATGCGGTGGCGGGGTTCGACGGGCACCTGCAGCGGGCATCCGAAGCGCTGTCGAACCTGACCACCGACGCGGCCGGCGAGCTGCCCGCAGTGCATGGCGACCAGTTCGAAACGCTGTCGGTGCAGTTCATCAAGAAGAACGGCTAAGACCATGACCGATTCGATTCTCGACCATCGGCCAGTAGCGGGCGCGCGCGCCGACGCGCCCGACACGACGACCGACGCCCCCGCCACCGCTGCATCGCACTCCGAATTGCCTCCTGTCGTCGTCGGCAGAGCCGAGGGGCCGATGCTGTTCGACAACGACAAGCGGCTCATCTGCGTCAAGCAACTGCCGTTGCCCGGCGTCGTCATCTTCGTCCACGGCGTCAACTCCGAGGGCGAATGGTACAAGGCGTCCGAAGAGGGATTGTGCAAGGGCCTGAATCGTCGGCTGGGACGCCTGGACGACCAGATGACGTATCACGGCGTCGACGCCGGGCAGTTGACGCCTGCGAAGTACACCGAGAGCGTGACGCCGGAGGGGTTTCTGAATCCGGACTTGCTGCCGGACAATTACGTCATCCCCGATCCGTCGTTCTCACCCGTCATCCATTTTCGGTGGGGCTACCGCGCGACACTGGAAGAACTGAAGGAATACGGCGACAAGATCTTTCTCAACGAGAAGGATTATTGGGGAGGCGGCCCGTTCACCAATGGCTGTTCGAGCTTGCCCGATCTCTGGCACGGCGGCCTCGACGACCGAGCCGTGGGGTGGATAACCGTGCAGGGCATCAACCCGACCAACCGGCCGCTGTATCGCGCGCCGCCGCGTGCCTATGGCGTGCTTGCCGCGTTGCGGCTTGCCAAACTGATCGAGTCGATTCGGAAGATGCGCGCCGACGTGCCGATCACCGTCGTGTGTCACAGCCAGGGGAATATCGTCGGCCTCACGGGTGCGTTCTTCGGTGACGCGTTTCCGGAAGTGGAAGATCCGTGGGGCCGCAAGGGACGCTGCGTCGCGGATGCCTACGTGCTGGCGAATGCTCCATATAGCCTGGCGAACAGCGAAGGCCCGCACAAATCCGACACGTTCATGGATACCTGGTCGCAACGTGCGACGAAGGATGCCGAGGGCAAGCGCGGCCGGCAGACCTACGCGGCGCGCACTCAGACGCTCCGCACTTTCTTGTCGATGATTGGCGATCGCGCTGCCCATGAACCGTCGCCAGACACGGTCGACGCCGACATGGCGAACAACCGGGTATCGCCGACGAGCAACAAGTCGTATACCGCACTGGCCGACCGTGCACGCCACGGCCTGAACGGATCGACATATGGGCGCGTCACCGCGTATTGCTGTCCGCACGATCAGGTGATTTCGGCGATCACCGTGCAGGGTATCGGCTGGCGCGGCATCGACAGGCACGAACTGACGGATATCGGCGTACACGGCGTCCTGACGCAGCGCGTGTTCGCGTCCGGCTTCGATGTCGGTGTGCAGAAGCGCTATCGCTATTGGGAAGACGACTGGCGGTACGGCAAGAAAGGCACGAAGAGGGGCTTCTGGTATCCGCCCTCGCCGCCGGCGAAATTCAATCTGATCGGTGCGCTCAAGGGGAATGAGTCGGTGTGGGGAATGGCGGCAACGCTGTTCTCGGCGCCGATCATGTTCCTTGCGACCACGGTCAGTTCGGCAATGAACATGTTTCGCGTGAATGCCGATCCGCCGAAGGGCTGGGAGGTATTGGCGGACGCACCGGCCCTGGACGAGACGTTTCCGCCGCAGGCGTTGAGGTTCGACAAGCCGATTCTGACCGAGGACGGCGAAGCAACGAGCGCCTTCAACGAAGACAACGATCCGCCATCCGCATGGCGCGATGCCGGCAAGATCGATGCGGCCAAACGGGCCGACGATCCTTACGACCAGTACAAGGCGAAGAACAAGGACGGTGACGCGCACGGTACGGCCGCGAGTGAAGCCGGGCAACGTTACGAAGACCGCGCCCTGATGCGGATGGAAGGGCGCCGCACGTTGAACACGGAGTGGCTCGACAGCGACGGTCACGTCATCGGTGAAGATGGCAAAAGCGCTCTACCGGATGGCTACAAAGAGTGGCGAGACAAGCAGATCGTGGACTGGCTCGATCGCGGTACGACGAACAGCCCGACGAACCACTCGACGACGATGACCAACCCGGAGCATGCGGAAAAAGCGCTTGCGTATGACGTCGCGATTGGTCCGTGTTACCTGACGCCAAAACAGATGAGAGCTCTGCGCATTGAGGCAGATTGGCGGATGGGGAATGGTATTCCACTCGACAATCTGAACAAAAAATACTTCGACTATTTTGAGTCCGGGCAACTCGACCGAATGACAATGCATGAGTGGGTGCATGCCAATGATTGCGAAGGCAATATGCCCGGCAAAATCGTAGACGAGCGCGAGGGCCAGCTCTATCTGAAGGTTGGAGGGCCGCTATGAAAGCTTTGATCGCCACTCGATCCCGACGCATCACCATCGCCTTTATGGTCTGGTTAATCGCGATCCCGCTGATGGCCACGCTAATGGCACATGTAGAACAACCGGACCCGGCACACTTGAAAATGGGAGATTGGATGAAACGATTCGTAGCTGTGCCCGGCTTGCTGGCGCTCATGATGTTTCTATTCACCACGGCCATGGCACGGCCGGCCCAAGCCGAGACGCACCCCATTCCCCCCACTCTGGAAGCCGCCCGTACAGACGATCCGGCCAGGAACCCCGTTGCGCAAGTCGTCGGCATGATTTGGTTGAATCCATTGCAACGGATGGACTATCCGACAGAGTGGCAACTGTTGTGGGCGCAAGGGCTTGTTACGCCCAACAAGAACGACGATATGGTGCGGACCAAGCCTGAAAAATTCTCTTCGCTTCGGTCAATTGGCGCACTGGTCTACGGCAACGAAGGGGAAGAGACGTTCAAGGGCTTCTATGCCAAGTACATTGATAAATCCATACTGCTGCTTCGAACGCGCTACGGGACTAATTCAAAGTACTTCTACACGGTGAAACCAGAGGATCAGAAATACTGGCGCGAACTCGCCGGCATACGCGTCGAAATTGCTATTCCTACTCGTCTCGACGCAACGTTTGCTCGATCGCGCCTGGTCGATCGAATGATGACATTCTATGAAATCGGCCCGCCGTCTCCCAAAACTCTGTGGAGCCGCGACACGCCCCCTGACGTGCAGATCACGCAAGGCGGTGCAAACGCCGGCTTCACGTCGTTGAACAACGCGCTGGACTATCTGCAAGCGAACCCCGACAAGAGCGTGTGGGTAATGAATTGGGACGCGCCTAATTTCCCGCCCACCGACGCCCAGATCAACGAAAACCTCGTCGTGCTGTTCCTCGCCGGCCCAACCTTCAACACCGAGCGCGAACCGCTCGCGTGGATCGGCAAGGCCGCGACCGGCAACACCGCCGAGTTTTCGCAGAAGGCCGGCACGACACGAACGGTACAAGCGTGGAAGGCAACCATCGACCAGGCAGCACGCAACGCCGGGATTGCCGTTCCGGATATCAAGTACATCGTTCACGATGCCGGTGCCGGTAGCGACGCCGCATCGGCGCGACTTGTCGGCCTATCGCAGACACTCACCGAAATCCTGCCGGAGTACGACCACAAGAATCAGGCGTTCAACACCGCGGCCTTGCTCGGCGACATGGGAACCGGCAGTGCATTGACCGACGTTGCGCTGGCGATCGGCCGGATCAATCACTACGGAGGAAACGCGCTCGTCGCGGGCACGACCGACCCGAAACACCCCGCAGCCGTCGTGGTCGTGCCACCGGCCAATCTCACGCCAATCGATCCGAACGAGGACTGGTTCCGTGCGCGTGGCGGGAACAACGCTTACCTGCCGTGGTGGGGGCGTCGTCACGACACCAACTATGGAATGCAGGGCTATTCATGGTGATGCAAGCCGACGCGCGGCGCGTTGAGCACGAACGCGCCCGCCACACCAAATCACACTGGGAATGGGTTATATGCGAGGCATCATTCGAACAGGCGACCTGCACACTCACGGCGGCCGGGTCGAATCCGGGGCGGCGACGAGCAAGGTGATGGGACGCGCGGTCGCCCGCGTCGGCGATGCATGTTCGTGCCCGCTTCACGGCGCCTGCGTGATTGCTGAAGGAGACATGGCATTCGATGTCGAAGGCCGCCCCGCCGCATTCCACAATCACAAGACGTCCTGCGGAGCGGCATTGATTTCTACCCTGCAAACTTCCGGGCGCATCTGAATGGCACAGATTCGACGCATGACAGCCGAACAGTTTCAGCTGTTGAGGCTGCACGATACCCGGATCAAGCCGGTGAACCGGTGGGCCTTGTTTGAAATCTTCGTCAGGGGCCGGTCGCAGCGCAAGCTCGCCGCCGAACTCGGCATCACCAATTCCGCCATGTCGCAGCTGGTACGGAGAGCGTGGCAGCGATATCTGGCATTGCCGGGCAACGACACGCGCCTGACCACCCTGACGATCACGATCCCTGCCAGGTACGAAAGCGCCTTGCATGCGTGGGTGCGTGACACTCACCGACAGGCCACGCCACTCGATCCGCTGTGACCACCCGGTCGAGCCGGGGGAAACGCCGCGCCCCCTTCCCCGTTTCGCAGACGTCGCGGGACATCGTTTCCCCCGCAACCCAGAGACGGGGCCATCTCGCGCGGCGCCATTGATCAAGAAACAAATTCCCCCAATCGCCACAAAAACAAAACCACATTCCACACCAGACCCAAACACCGACCCATTTTGGATCCTTTTTCCCTTCTGTCCCCCGTATCATTTCTCCCATTCTGAAAGAACAGAGCAAGAGACGGACATGAGCGAACCCACCACGCTGCACTACCTCGACTACGCAGCCACGACGCCCGCCGATCCCCGCGTGATCGAAGCGATGACGGCCTGCCTCGGCTTCGACGGCATCTTCGGCAATCCCGCATCGAGCTCGCACGCCGCCGGCCGGCTGGCGAAAGACAAGGTCGAGCAGGCCCGCGCGCAAGTCGCCGCGTTGATCGGCGCGGATGCCGACGAGATCGTCTGGACGTCGGGCGCCACCGAATCGAACAACCTCGCGCTGAAGGGTTACGCGGAAAACGCGACCGACAAGCGCCACCTGATCACGAGCCGCATCGAGCACAAGGCGATCCTCGACACGATGGCGAACCTGTCGAAGCACGGCATGTCGGTCACATTCGTCGCGCCCACGCGCGACGGCGAGATCACCGCCGACGCAGTCGCTGCCGCCATCGGCCCCGATACGGGCCTCGTGTCGCTGATGCTGGTGAACAACGAGCTCGGCACGCTGACCGATATCGCCGCCATCTCCCGCATCGTGCACGCCGCCGGCGCGCTGCTCCACGTCGACGCCGCACAGGCGCTCGGCAAGACGCCGATCGACGTGCGCACGCTCGGCATCGACATGCTGTCGATGTCCGCGCACAAGGTGTACGGCCCGAAGGGTATCGGCGCGCTGTTCGTGCGCCGCGACATCGCCAACCGGATCGCCCCGCAAATCCACGGCGGCGGGCACGAGCGCGGCCTGCGCTCAGGGACGCTCGCGACGCATCAGATCGTCGGCATGGGCGTTGCATGCGAACTGGCCGCGGAAAAGCTCGACGGCGAAGCCGCGCGGATCGCGGCGCTCGGCGCGCGCCTGACGAACGCGCTGGCCGCGCTCGGCGACGTCACGCAGAACGCGGCCACGGCACGCCGCATCCCGCACACGCTGAGCCTGACGGTGAATGCGCCCGGCTTCTTCCCGTTCATGCTCGACGAAGCGCTCGCCGTGTCGTCGACCTCCGCGTGCAACTCGGCCAGCGGCGCACCGTCGCACGTGCTGACCGCGATCGGCCTCGACGCGGAGACGGCGGGCCGCACCGTGCGCGTGAGCTTCGGCCGCTTTACGACGGAGCAGGACGTCGATTTCGCGATCGCCTGTTTCCGCCGCGCGATCGAGCAGTGTCGTGCGACGGCCGCGAACGGGTTTTCCGCTTCGCGGCAGATCACGCCGGCCGACCTGAAGGCGATCCGCAACGCCGGCTTCCGCTCGGTGATCTGCAACCGTCCCGACGGCGAAGGCGTCGACCAGCCGGCATTCGACGAGATCGCCGCGGCGGCTCGTGAACTGGGCCTCGACGCGCGCTACCTGCCGGTCGAGCGCGACCGCATCGGCGAGGCGGAAGTCGACGCATTCGGCGCACTGGTCGATACGCTGCAGAAGCCGGTGCTCGCGTACTGCGGAAGCGGCAGCCGGGCCGGCATGCTGTGGAATCGTTTGTGCGCCCGGCGTACGGCCCCGGTCTCGGCCTGACCCCTCACACCGCCGCGTGACGCGAACATGCGGCGCGCTCGGGCGTCTCGGGCAAGCCCGGGCGCCGGCGAATTCCGGCACAATGCCCGTCGTGTCCGTCACCCGAAACCCGCATGCCCTGCCCGTCAAATTCCCGCGCGCGGAAGCGCGCTGGCGCCGACGCCCTTTCCCCCGACAGCCCCTGCAACCGGCAGCATGCCGGCCGGGCCGCCGCGCTGCTGCTTGCCGTGAGCCTCGCCGCGTGCGACGCGACGCCCGTCCCTGACCGGCTCTCGGACTTCGACGCGACCTACGCGATGCAGGAGCGGTTCGGCCTCGGCGACGTGTTGGTATTTCTCGGGTCCTGCATCGGCGCCAAAAACCCGACTTATCCGGGCCAGGCCGCCTGCACCGCTGTCATCTACTCGAACGGCCACGGGTCGGAAACGCAGGCCGACTTCCACTGGAACGGGAAGAAATGGGTGGCCGAGCCCACCGCGTCGCAGGATCTCCTGCCTCACCCCGATCCCAAGCTCGCAGAGTGGGTGAAGTAAGCGCGCGCGACGCGCCGCTACTTCGGATACTCCAGTTGCAGTGCGACCCAGCCCGATGTCGCGTCGCCGTAGCGTGCCGCGATGTCTGCAAGCACACCCGGAAGCACCGATTCGCCACGCCGTCCGGCCGGCATCGCCACGCGCGCGTGCCCGGCATTCGCCGGCTGCGCCAGCAACCGCAGCCCGTGCCTCGACTCGATCACGCGCGCGCCCGCCGTCGCGACGACGTCGCTGCGCCAGGTCCGCGCCCACGCATCGGCCGTCAGCGCAACCGGAAGCTCGTCGAACCCGTCTTCGACCGGAAGATCGAACGTCTCGTGCCGCCAGAACGCGAGGCGGTTCGTCAATGCGACCTCCACTGCCGGCGCGGTCAACACGAACCGGCTGCCGTCATGAACGTCGCTCCATGCCTGCGCGCCGACGCGCCGCGCGGTCTCGCGCGCCGCGGCCGGCCCCGCCAGCGCACTCACCAATGCCAGCGAAGCGGGAATCGACGCCGACACGCCGGTCGTCGTCATGACGTCGCCGTCCATCACATAGCGGCGATCGTCGACCCACGTCGTCCCGGTAAAGCGGCGACGCAGGCGGTCGCGCGAATACCAGTGCGACGTCGCCGTGCGATGCTGGAGCAGGCCCGCGTTCGCGAGGACTTCCGCGCCATCGCAGATCGCCACCATCGTCGCGCCGCCGACGGCCTGCTTGCGCAACCACGCCAGCACCGCCGGCCGGTCGGCACCGTGCAGCGCGGGGACGATCACGACATCCGCCCCGGCTGGAACGGCCGCGTCGAACCGGTCGAACGTGGTGTCGGCCAGCATGCGCAACGCGGGCATCAGTTCGACCTCGCCCTCGTCGGCCGATACGGCGACGACATCGGCCGCACCGGACGTCTTCAGAATCGCGTACGGAACGATGAAATCGGTCGTCTCCGTTCCTGCATTGTCCGCGACGATCGCCACGAGCGGCCGCACGCGGCCCGCCTTCGGCGCGCCGACCGTGAGCGCTCGCGCAACCGGCGGTGCGTCCTCCGCCCACACCGGTGCCGGCCACCCCGCCGCACACGCGCCCAGCACCGCGCACACGAGCAGCACTGCCCCGCCTGTCTTCCCTGACCGCATCGTCCACCCGTATCCGTCGATTGCACGTCCGGAAAATTACAAGGATCATGCTCGCGGTCACAAGGACAACTCCACCGCACTTTCCGCCATGTCCCAGTCAACCTGTTCGGCACGCGACATCGTTGTCGTCGGCTTCGAAGGCGTCCAGTCGCTCGACATCACGGGCCCGATGGAAGTGTTCGCGGTCGCGAACCGTCATCTTCCCGACCATGCGCTGCCGTACCGGCTCACGCTCGCGTCGCAACACGGCGACGACATCGTCACGCACGCGGGCCTGCGCCTCGCCGGTACGGCCCCGCTGGCGGCACTGCCGGGGCAGATCGACACGATCGTCGTCGCCGGCGGCAATGAAGCGGCACTGCGACACGCGGCGTCGGAAGCCGGCGTGCTGCCGTGGCTGCGCACGCGAATCGCGGACACGCGGCGAATCGCGAGCATCTGCACGGGTGCGTTCGTGCTCGCCGCGGGCGGATGGCTGGACGGCAAGCGCGCGACCACGCACTGGAACCAGTGTGCGACGCTGCAGGCGCTGTGCCCCGACGCGCGAATCGAACCGGACGCGATCTACGTGAGCGATCCGCCGTTTCATACGTCGGCCGGCGTGACGGCCGGCATCGATCTGTGTCTTGCACTCGTCGAGGCGGACTGCGGCGCGCCGACCGCGCTCGCGGTCGCGCGCGAACTCGTGCTGTTCGTGCACCGTCCCGGCGGGCAGGCGCAGTTCAGCGTCGGGCTCGATATCCAGGCCAACGCGACGCCGCGCATGCGGACGCTGCTCACCGGGATCGCCGACGATCCGACCGGCGATCTCGGCGTCGCCGCGCTGGCCGCACGGATGCACATGAGCGAACGCTCGTTTGCGCGCAACTTCCTCAAGGAAACCGGACGATCGCCCGCGCAGTTCGTCCTTGCGGCACGCGTCGAGCGTGCGAAGGCGCTGCTGGAGCGGGCCGACTGGCCGCTCGAGCGGATCGCCGAGCGGTCGGGATTCGGCAGCGTCGACGCGTTGCAGCGCGCATTCGCGAAGCAGGTCGGCGTCTCGCCGCGCGACTATCGCGCACGCTTCGGCGTGAGGCGCGACCGGCAGCGGATCGCGTAGGCCGGCGCACCGCGCAATACGCGTTCCAGCGTACGTTGAACCTGAACCCCGTCGCGTACCTGCGGGCCGTGCGCCTGAATCACGCACGCCGCGAGCTTCGGCTCGGCGATTCCGTGTCGTCTGCCGCGGCCACCAAATGGGGTGGCCGGCACCTGAGCAGTTTCGCGCGGGACTATCGTGCGATGTCCGGCGAGTTACCGTCGGCCATCGCGAAGCGCTACGCGCGCCACGCAACCTGAACGTTTGTCACCTTCCGGCGGCCGGTGCGAACGATTCCGCACCGGCCGCCGCCCTGCCCGCTACGTCACTCGTCCTGCTGATCCTGCTGTGCCTGCACCTGCCGCTGCCGGATGAACTGCCGCACATCGCTCATCGTCACGCGGCCGGTGTGCTTCGCATCGATCTCGTCGAAGTGCTTCGACACGAAGCCCAGGCCGCTGCTCTGCGCCTGCGCCTTCGTCACGGCCGCGCCGTTGCTCAGCAACGTATTGGCGCCGAGCCGCGCATCGACACGCTGCTGCGCCTGCTGCTGCAACGTCGCGCCGGTCGACGGCAGCACCGGCGCCGCCCGCGTGGCAGGAAAGAACGGACCGTCGACACCGTGCCCGCCGTGCGGCAGCTTCACCGGCGCCACCGACTGCGGCGGCAACGCGTGGGCACTGCTCATCACGGCACCGAGGACGATCAACGGGGACATACGCCGCATCAAATTGATTAGGGACATGATCACTCGCATTCAATGGATGAATAGAGGGTTCCTTTGACAAGGAGTCCGTCGCTCAAGGGGCCGCCGCCAGCGTCGTCGCGGCCGCCGCGCCCGGGACGCTGCCGGTCGGCACGCTCGGCGGGTTTTCATCCGGCCACGGCGGCGGCAGCGTGTGCAGCGTCAGTGCCGTCGGAATCCGCGCGCCCTTGTAGAACGTCTTCAGGTCCCGCTTCATCTGCGGACGGGCGACGTCGTCCAGGTAGATCATGTGGCCGCCCTGGAAGAAGTTCACCTGCAGCTTCGGATTCAGGCCCTTCACCGTCTGCAGCCGCGCGAGCTGCTTCTCGGTGTTGAAGAACGGTGTCGCGAGATCGTGGAAACCGTTCTCCGCGAGCACGCGAAGCTTCGGGTTGAGCTGCAGCGCACCGAGCAGATCGGGGATCGTGTCGGGCATCGGCTGGCCGTCGTGCGAGAAGTCCCAGACGCCGATGATGTTGTCGTTCAGCGGCAGGTACGTCGCGTTCGGGGCGGTATAGCCGAGGTAATCCGGCATCTGCGTCGCAAGCGCGTTCGTAAACGGCTGCGAAATCAGGATGTCGGACGGGTCGCCGTCGTTCTGCAGCCGCGGATCGGAGTTCGGCAATGACACGCGTCCGTCATACCGGCCGATCGTCGTCCCGGGCAGCAGGCTCGTGCCGAACGGATTCGCGTTGAAGTAGCCGCGCAGCGCCTGTTGCGTGAGGCTCGACGGGATCGACCACAGCTTGAGCGTCGCGTCGCTCGGGAACACGGGCGTGCCGAGCGCATCCGGAATGCCGAGCTGGCTCAACACCCACGACTGCGAATACTTCTGCAGCTGGTTGTAGATCAGCGTCGTGAACAGTTCCGTCTGCAGTGCGTACAGATCCTGGTTCACCGGTGCCGGCGAAACCTGGTTGAAGTACGCCGCGACCGCCGCATAACCGGGCAGGTAACCGGCCACGGTATCGGTTTCGAGCAGCAGCCCCTCCGTCGACTGCGTGATCGCCACGGCTTCCACCGCATCCGCGAAGTAGTTCAGGATCGCCGACTGCAGCACGATGCCCGTCAGGTGCACGCCGGCCGATTCGAGCGCCAGCGCGAGCATGTCGGTACGCGGCGTGCCGTACGATTCGCCGTACAGGTAGATCGGCGACGTGCTGCGGCTGTTGACGTTCAGGTAGCGCTGGATGAAGTCGCGCATGATGTTCACGTCCGCGTCGGAACTCCAGTACTTCTGGTTGGTGTTCGGCAACACGGCTTCCGACAGCCCGGTGCCGGGCGGGTCGATGAACACGAGGTCGGTGGTGTCGATCAGGCTGTCGGCGTTGTCGACGAGCGGATAGTTCGGCCAGTTGCTGCCGAACCCCGGATCGGGCGTGGCCACGCGGGTCGGCGCGAACGAGCCGAGACGCAGCCAGATCGACGACGAGCCGGGGCCGCCGTTATAGACGAACGTGACGGGGCGCGGCTTGCCGTTCGTGCTCGGCGCGGTGTACGCGACATACGACATCGACGCTTCCGCATTGCCGTTCGCGTCCTGCGCGGTCAGGTGGCCGGTGGTCGTCGTGTAGTTGACGGTCGTGCCGCCGTTTTTCCACTGGTAATGCATGACGGCCGCTTTCTCGGACACCTGGGCGGGCGCGAGACCGTCGCCCGCGTTCAACGAATAGGCGACCTGGTCGACGTAAGGCTGGTTGGCCGCCGGTGTCTGACTGCCGGCCGCTTGCGCGCTGGCCTGCTGACTGGCCGTTGTCTGCGCGAGACTCGATGCGCCGACGGACGACGAATCGTCGCCGCCGCACGCCGAGAGCGCGAGTGTCATCGCGGTCAATGCGCCTAGCCCGGCCATCCGGCCGCGACGGGCACGGCGGCTGCCGGTACTGCTCCTGTCTGGTTTCATCTCGTTCCTTGTGGCTGGTTCGGATACCGCTTCACAAAGGCCGCCCTCACTGGCGAGACGCGCAGCAACACCCGCCACTCGCGCAAAGGCGGTTGGGATCGGACTGCTTCAAGAGACTGAACGTGATACAGACACAGCAAACTGCTGGCGAGAATCGTGCTTGAACCGCCCCCTGCAGTTTGGACTTCTTTTCTGATTACCGAAATTTACGACATCGACAAAATAGGCGGTGCTGCGCCGCGTTGTCAAAGATCATTCCGATATTAAAAATCCCGCAATGATGCGAAGGGCCGCCAGTGTCTGGCATTTGAAAGAAAACGGGATTATTCGTGCAAGGTGCGTCTTGTCGGCAATGCCGCGCCGAATATTTTACTTTTTGGCGCACAACAACGAAGCCTTTACTGCATTGATGCAGCACGATCAATACCTTCAGATCGACAGGATTTTTCTTTCATTTTTATTATTGCCAATCGATTAATGCATTGCGGCGAAATGCAGGCTTGATTCGAAGATTCGATTCACTTCAATCATTCTTCAATCCGGGGCTTATGCATCCCCGTCATCCATAAAATACCGATTTCGCGGAATTGCATCGGTTCCAGTGGAATTATTTACCCGATATCCGGCCGGGTTTGTCGATGCGCGACCAGCGTGCGATTCATCCGCCGCCGCCCGCGCGACGACGTGCGCACGTGCCGCACGTCGTCCATCGCGAAGCCGGTTCAACCCGCGCTCAATGCCTGCCGCCCGGCAGCGCGATATCGATCAGCACCGGGTCGTGATCCGACGAACGATACGCATCCGGCGCGTAGAACGTCTTCTGCTGCTCCGCCGATTTGTAGGCGAGCGTGTACTGCAGCGCGAGCGGCTCGTCCGCGTTGATGTGCCATTCGTGCACGGCCTTCACGTGCGGCGCGAGCGGCAGTGTCGCGAGCGCGTGATCGAGATAACCGGCCTCGCCGTTGTACACGTAGCTGTACGCATTCGCGCCGATCCAGCGTGCGACGAGATTGCGGTAGCCGCGCGATTCGAGCGTGCGGATCGGGTCTTCGTACGTGTAGCTGTTGAAATCGCCGATCAGCAGCACGCCCTGGCCCGCGACGCCCGTCGGGTTGCCGGCGAGCCAGTCGGCCACCTTCGCCGCCGCGCGCGTGCGCGTCGGGTTCCAGCAACCCTGGCCGTCACCCTGGTCGAGATCGTCGTTCGTGGCGTCCGGGCAGTTCTTCGACTTCAGGTGGTTGACCGCGACCGTCAGCGACTGCTTGTTGCCGCCGACCAGCCGGAACGACTGCGCGAGCGGCTGGCGGTTCTTGTCGTCGATCGCGAGCGTGGCTGCGCGGCCGACCGGCGCGACCTTGCGGCTGTCGTAGATCAGCGCGACCGCGATCGCATCGCCGCCGAGGCGCGACACGCCCGGATCGACCACACGCCAGTGGTTGCCGAGCTTCGCCGCGAGCTGGCGTACCGCGCTCAGTTCGCCATAGCCGTTGTTCTGGATTTCCATCAGGCCGATCACGTCGGCGTCGATCGCCTTCAGCGCGCTGACGATCTTCGCTTCCTGGCGCTGGAATTCCTGGAAGTTCTTCGCGCCGCGGTTGTTCGGATCGTCGAAGCCGCCGCCGAGACCGTTGCCGTTGAAGTAGTTGAGGACGTTGAACGAAGCGACGCGCAGGTTCGATTTCGGATCGCGCGCGGGTGCATTGGTGCGCGGGTTCGTGCGCGCGTCGAATGCCGGCACGGCCGCGCCGGGCAGCGGCTGCACGCGCCATGCGCCGTAACGCACTTCGAGCACGCCTTCGACATCGCGCACCGTGTAGCCCGCACGCAGCGTGTTCGCGGCCGACAGGCCCGGCGCCGGATACGGCACGGTCGCGGGGTTCTGCTTGTTCGAGCCGTCGTCGAGGACGAGACGGTTGCGTGCGTTCGCATCGATCTGCGTCTGTGCCTGCGCGGGCGGCACGACACTCGTCGGCGTGCGCAGGCGACCGTTGCTGAGCATCACGCTGCCGTAACGGCCGAGTTCGTAGTTGTCGGTGACGTTCAGCGTCTGCGGCAGGCGCACCAGCATCCCTTCATACGCGGCGAACGCGTTCGGGCTGTCGACCGGCAGCGTGAGCGTCGCGGGCGTGACGGCCTGGCCGTTCGCGCACACCGCGATCGCGCCCGACTGCGTGAGCTGCGTCTGCCCGTACTTCTCCTCGACCTTGCCCGTCACGTGCACGAGGTCGCCGGCCTTCGCGCGCACTTTCGGCGCATAGACGAACAGGCCCTCGGACACGCCCGGCTGGTTGCGGCGCTGCGCGTCGGCCTGCTGGACGAAGAAGCCGCCGAAGCCGTCCGTGCCGCCGAAATCGGCGGTGACGACGGCTTCGATCGACACGTTCTGGCCGGCGAGCGGCGACGGCGCGCCCGGCCCCTGGATATCGGCGATCGGCGTCGTGCTGCCGCCGCAGTTCGGGCTGACGGGCGCGGCGGTGGCGGCGAAAACCGGGGCAGCGAGCGTCGGGAGCAGCAATAGCGGGGTGAAGAGGCGGATTGTCGAGCGCATGACGGGGAATCCCGGTTGTGAGGGTGGCGAAAGCTTAGCGGCGCTCAATGACAGTTTTTGGTAATAGAAAGACAGGCCGATGTAATTGTCGTCATCACGCTGCGATCGCCACCGTTCGCACCTTCGGGCCTGAAAATGCGGGGAAATCGTCCGACAGTAAATTCGTCGTGCTCGCGACGATTCCCCCGCGTGCCTTCGCGCATGGTCCGCCGCGCTATACCGTCCCCGGCAACGCGCTCGACACGAGCACGGCCGCCACCATCAGCACGCCGCCGAGCACGACCGCCTCGATCCGCAGCACCGCACCGAATTGCCGCAGCGGGCCGGCCGGCATCGCGGCGGCCGGATCCTTCAGCGCGGCCAACAGCTTCGGCATCCCGAAGAAGCGGTTGTGCCCGCCGAGCGCTGCGGCGATCAGCACCAGCGCGAGCTTCAGCAGCAGGATCTGCCCGTACGTCGACTCGAGCAGGTTGGCGGGCGTGTCGACGCCGCGCCAGCCGTTGTACGCGCCGGTTGCGAACAGCACGATCAGCGCACATGTCGATGCATCGGACAGCGACTGCACGAACGATGCGCCCGTCGTGCGTTCGCTCGCGGGCAGGCCGATGAGCCGCGGCATCACGCCGAACGCCGTCACGAGCACGAGCCCGACCCATGCGCTGATCGCCAGCAGATGCAGCCAGTCGATCCACACCGGCACGCTGAACAGCCCTGCGTCCACCGGATGCCCGCCGTTGCTGCGTGCGAGCGCGACGCAGGCGAGCGCGGCCCAGATCGCGAACGGAAAGCGCGAATCGTGCGCTCGCCTGACGAACGACAGCAGCACGACGACGAGCATGAATACGGCGCCGGCCAGCCACGCGTGGCCGAAACCCGTGCCCGCGAGCATCGCGCGGACGGCCGGCCCGGCGTCGAGCATCGACACGTCGCTCATCAGCGCGCAGTGCGCCCAGAACGCGGTGAGGCTGGCAAGCAGCGACACGACGGACGCGATGCGCAGCGTCGCGACGAGCCGCCGCCCGATGCCGTGCTGCCACGCCGACGCGCCGCGCGCGAGCCAGTGGCTGCCGAGCAGCGCGCCGACGACGACGGCGAACCCGGCATTCTGGATCGCCACCGACACGAGCCGCAGGAGACCGACGAAGCCGTCGTTCACCCTTTCACCTTGAACGTATAGGCGCCCTTGGTGCGATGCGCATCGGCCGTCATCGCGACCCACTGCACCGTGTACGCGCCCGGCGCGAGCTTCGACATCACAACGGTCATCACGCGCGGGTTCGACGCATCGACCTTCGTCTTTTCCTGCGTGACGGCGTTGCCGTTCGCGTCCGACACCTTCACCGAACTGAACGTCGGTTCGAGGTCTTCGTTGAATGCAAGCCGCAACGTGTCGGGCGCCGTGTCGACCGTGCTGCCCGCCGCCGGTGCGGCGCTTTCCAGCTTGCCGTGCGCCGATGCGGCGACCGGCGCGGCCGCGACGATCGTGCCGGCCACGGCGAAGGCTGCCAGCCGCCTGAGAGTCGTGATCTTCATGTTCATGCCTCGCGTCACGGCTTCTTCAGCTCGACGACGGTCAGCGCGCCGCCCACGTCCTCGGCGACGAAATCGATCTTGTCGCCCACCTTCACCTGCGACAGCATCGCCGGATCCTTCACCTTGAACACCATCGTCATCGCGTCCATCCCGAGGTTCTCGAGCGGGCCGTGCTTGATCGTCAGCTTGCCCGCAGCCGTGTCGACCTTGCGGATTTCGCCGTGCGACATGCTCCGCTTTGCCGCGGCTTCCTGCTTCGCGCCACCGCTCACGTCCATGCCGGCCATGTCGCCGGCCGCGTACGACGCGGCGGAAAACGCCAGCGCCCAACCCGTTGCCATCAAAACCAGTCCCTGCTTCATCGTGTCGACTCCCGTGTGAGTGAATGGAAACCGGCGGCCGCATCGGTACGGCCGCCGCATGCTGCTGCTCAACCGTCCGGCAGTTCGCCGGTGTACTCGTACGCGACGGTGCCCTTCGGATGCCTGAACCAGCCCGGATCGCGATAGTCGTTGCGGCCGAGGCCCTGCCGCACCTTGCAGACCGTGAACATGCCGCCCATCTCCAGCGGCCCGAACGGGCCCGTGCCCGTCATCATCGGCAGCGTGTTGTCGGGCAGCGGCATCTCCATGCCGCCCATCGCGCCGCCCGTGCTGCCCATCGCCATGTAGTCGGGCACGAGCTTGCCGATGCGCTGCGCGAGATCCTTCTGCGGCACGCCGATCAAATTCGGCACCTGGTGGCCCATCGCATTCATCGTGTGATGCGACTTGTGGCAGTGGAACGCCCAGTCGCCCGGGCGATCGGCGGTGAACTCGATCGCGCGCATCTGGCCCACCGCGACATCGGCCGTCACTTCCGGCCAGCGCGCCGCCGGCGGAATCCAGCCGCCGTCGGTGCCCGCGACTTCGAAGCTGTAGCCGTGCAGGTGGATCGGATGGTTCGTCATCGTCAGGTTGCCGAAACGAATCCGCACGCGGTCGCCCGCGCGCACCGGCAGCGGATCGATGCCCGGGAACACGCGCGAATTGAACGTCCACATGTTGAAGTCCGTCATCTCGTTCACGCGCGGCGTGTAGCTGCCCGGGTCGATGTCGTACGCGGCGAGCAGGAACACGAAGTCGCGATCGACCGGCATCGTGCCGCGATCCTTCGGGTGCACGATGAACATGCCCATCATCCCCATCGCCATCTGCACCATCTCGTCGGCGTGCGGGTGATACATGAACGTACCGTGCGCCTCGAGCTGGAACTCGTAGACGAAGGTCTTGCCGGGCGGGATATGCGGCTGCGTGAGGCCGCCGACGCCGTCCATCCCGTTCGGCAGCCGCAGCCCGTGCCAGTGAATCGTCGTGTGCTCGGGCAGCCGGTTGGTCACGAAGATACGCACCTTGTCGCCTTCGACGGCCTCGATCGTCGGCCCGGGCGACTGGCCGTTGTAGCCCCACAGGTTCGCGTTCATGCCGGGCGCCATCTCGCGCACGACGGGCTCGGCCGTCAGGTGGAACTCCTTCCAGCCGTTCTTCATCCGCCACGGCAGCGTCCAGCCGTTCAGCGTCGCGACGGGCGTGTACGGCCGGCCGTTCGGCGGCACGAGCGGCGGCTGCGTGCCGGTTTTCGCCATCGTGGGCGCTTCCGGCAACGACGCGGCGCCGGCCTTGCTGACCATCGCCGAACCGAGCAGCGCGGCGCCCGAGTGGCTGAGAAATTGTCGACGGGACACCATGTCAATGACCTTCCGGATGCGTTTGCGTCGCGGGCGCCGGTGGCGCCGCGGAGGTGGAAGCCGGCTGCGGCGCAGCGTCGGCGTTGGAAGCGGATTCCGGCCGGGCAGATGGCGTTGCATGCGGCACGTCGCCCGGCGTCGGCAGCCGCCCCCCGACGGCCATCTGCAGATCGGTTTCGGCGAGCCAGTAGTCCTTCAGCGCATCGATGTAGCCGTTCACCGCGCCGACCTGTTCGCGTGCATCGGCCAGCAACTCGAACACGCTCGCGAGCATCCCGTTGTAGCGCAGCAGCAGCTCGTCCGAGATCGTCTTGCGCAGCGGCACGACTTCGTCGCGATAGTGGGTGGCGACGTCGTAGCTCGTCATGTAGGCCGCATACGACTCGCGCACTTCGGAACGCGCGTCGATGGCCGTTTTCGCGAGCCGGTTCGCCGACTGCATGTAGACGGCCTCCGCCCGCGCGACCTTCGCGCCGCCCCAGTCGAACAGCGGAATCTCGACGCTGATCTCGAAGCCGTGCTCGTGCCCCTTGCCGGTCTCGTAGTCGTTCACGTAGCCGAGATCCACCGCATTGACGAAGCGCGTGGCCTTGCTCAGTCCGAGCGACGACGCGACACCCTGCGTCTGCAGCTTCGCGGCCTGGATGTCGAGGCGGTTGCGCATCGCGAAGCGTTCGAGATCGGGCAGGTTCGGCCGCGCTTTCGGCAGGTCGGGCAAGCGCTCGGGCAGCGCGTATTGCGTGCGTTCGCCCCACAGCCCCATCGCGCGCGTGAGCTTCTCGCGTGCGGCCACGGCCTGCTGGCGCGCCTTCGCGTGCTGCGCGACCGCATCGGCGTGGAACGCCTGCTCCCGCGCGTAATCGAGCCGGCTGAAGTTGCCGGCCTGCCGCATGCGCTGCGCCAGTTCGGCGGCCGCACTCGCGGCATCGCGCACCTGCCCTGCATAGTTCGCGGCCTGTTCGGCCGCGACGGCCTCGACATACGCGCGGCGCGCGTCGGCGGCCACCTTCAGCATCGCGTCGGCGGTTTCGAGCTTGGTCTGCTCGAAGCGGCGGCGTTCGATGTTCGTCGCGAGCGGCAGGGTCAGCAGCGCGAACACGTTCGCCGAGAACGTGCGGCCGAGGGTCAGCTCGCCGTCGCCCGCGCGCGTGCGGCTGAACGCGAAACGCGGGTTCGGCAGCCGGCCGGCCTGGACGAGATCGGCCTCCGACAGCCCCAGTTCCGCGTACGACGCCTGCAGGCCGCGGTTGTTCAGCAGCGCGACCTGCACCGCATCGTCGATCGACAGCGGCTTGGCGAGCAGTTCCTTCGTGCGCGTGTCGACGGCTTCACGGTCGGCGTCGGTCCTGACCACGACCGCGTCCTTGCCGATGCGCTCCGACGCGACGGACGACACCGCATCGAAACCGCCGTCCTTCGAAAACGTCGTGCAGCCGGCGAGGAAGGCCAGCACGGCCGCGGCCGCGCCGATCCTCGGCGAGATCGACAGCATCGTCATCGCGCGGCCTCCTCGTGCATCGAACGGGTAGCGCCGCCAGCCGCACGACCGGTCGTGCGCCCCTTCGCGGGCCGTTCCGTCACGTCGCGGTTCAGCTGTTTCCAGCCCGGGCCTTCGTCGTCCCGATACGGCCGGTAGCCGTCGAATGCGGACGTCACGGTGACGTCCGGCACCGCCGCGGCGGCGTCCGCCGGATCGGGCAGCGGGGTTTGCGCAGGCGCGAGCGACGGCACGATGGCCGCCGCGCCAAGCAGCGCCGCAGTAATCAATCGCATGAATGGGTCTCGTCGTGAGTCGTCCGGCGGACGGGATGCCGCCGCCGGAGCGGATTGCGGAGCACGGCCGGTCTGGGCCGCGGGCGGGGTCTAGACGAGAAGCCGGCGCGGCGGCCTGTCGATGCCGCCGGTCAGGAACGACACGACCCCGGCCGCGGGCGGTGGCGAGACGATCGCCGCGCGAACGCCGGCCGCGGCGGGGACGGCGGGCGCGCCCGACATGCCGACGCCGACGCAGCAGGACACGCACGCGGAACACGCCGGCGCATGCCGGGCGTGGCTGTCGGCGTCGTGATGGCCGTCCTGCGCGGCCGGCATCGTGTGCGACGCCGCTTCCATCGGCGCGACGGCAACGCGTTCGCACTGCATCGAAACAGTCGCGAACGACTGGATCGGCAGGCTCAGCGCCAGCAGCACGACGAGGAGGAATTTGCGCCAGTACGACATGGATGCGGAATCAGGCAGGCAACGACCGGTTGGGCCGGCGCGGCGCCGTGACAGCGCGTGCCGGGGGACAAGACGGCCGCAGCTTATCGCCGTCGCGGTGACGACGACATGGCCGAAACATGACCGGATTTTCATGAAACGCGGGCGACGCGCCGCAAGCGCTTCATGACAATTCCGTCATCCGGCGGTCATTCTCCGCGCACGCTCGGCGCCCTATGCTCACGCGTTACACTGACCGGCTGGAATCACGGACAGCCTGCCTCACCATGCGGATACTGATAGTCGAAGACGAACCCAAGATGGCGTCGTACCTCCGGAAAGGGCTGATGGAGGCGAGTTACACGGTCGACATCGCGGAAACCGGCAAGGACGGGCTGTTCCTTGCGCTGCACGAGGATTTCGATCTCGTCGTGCTCGACGTGATGCTGCCGGAAATGGATGGCTTCGAGGTGCTCCGGCGCCTGCGCGCGCAGAAGCAGACGCCGGTGCTGCTGCTCACGGCGCGCGAGGCGATCGAGGACAAGGTCGCCGGGCTCGAGCTGGGTGCCGACGACTACCTGCTCAAGCCGTTCGCGTATGCCGAGTTTCTCGCGCGCATCCGCTCGCTGCTGCGACGCGCGCCGCGCAACGTGCGCGACATCCTGCATGTCGCCGATCTCGAAGTCGACCTGATCCGCCGCCGCGTGCGGCGCGCCGACACCCGCATCGACCTGACCGCGCAGGAATTCGCGCTGCTGCAGTTGCTCGCCGAACGCGAAGGCGAAGTGCTGACGCGCACCTTCATCACGTCGCAGATCTGGGACATGAATTTCGACAGCGACACGAACGTCGTCGATGCCGCGATCAAGCGCCTGCGCGCGAAGATCGACAACGCCCATGAGAAGAAGCTGATCCACACGATTCGCGGGATGGGCTACGTGCTCGAGGATCGTTCGTGACGCGCAGCAGCCCGGCCTCGTATTCGCTGCTGCGGCGCCTGACGCTGGCGTTCGCCGTCGTCGCCGCGCTCGTGTTCGCGCTGACCGGCGCGTACCTGTATCGCTCGCTGTCCGCCGAGCTGACGCGGCGCGACGACATCGAGATCTCCGGCAAGCTCAACCAGTTCCTGCAGCTTGCGCACGCGAGCGGCTCGGCTGCCGCGCTGCGCGCCGATCCGGCCGTGTTTCATGAAGTCCTGCTGTCGCATCCGGGCGTCTATCTCGGCATCTACGACGCGCGGAACCGCGCGCTCGTCGAGCATTCCGACGAAGCCGGCCACACGCTGGCGTCGGTGATCGCCGCGCCCCATCCGGCCGGCGCAGCGGGCACGCCGTTCACGTGCGCGCCGCCCGGCATCGGCACGTCGCGCTGCGTGTATGCGCGCGCCACGCTGCCGTCCGGCGATGCGATCCAGGTCGCGCTTGCACGCACGGCGACCGATCGCCAGTCGTTGCTCGAAAGCTATCGCGTCGACATCTGGCTCGCGGCGGCCGCGGGCGCGCTGCTGGTCGGCGCGCTCGGTTACGCGGTCGCGTCGCGCGGCCTGCGCCCGGTCGAGAGCCTCGGCCGGCAGACGTCACGCATCGAGGCGCACAACCTGAACGCGCGGCTCGACGCGCGGGGCGGCCCGGTCGAGCTGCGTGAGCTCGCGACGTCGGTCAACCGGATGCTCGATCGCCTCGAACGCGCGTTCGTGCGGCTCTCCCAGTTCTCGTCCGATCTCGCGCACGACATGCGCACGCCGCTCGCCAACGTGATCAGTTCGTCGCAGGTCACGCTGTCGCGCGCGCGCACGACCGAGGAATACGAAGCGCTGATCGATTCGAACATCGAGGAATGCGAACGGCTGCAGCGGATGATCGAGAACATGCTGTTTCTCGCGCGCACCGACAATGCGCGTCAGCATCTGAAGACCGCCGAACTTGACGCGGGCGGCGAGTTGCGCCGGCTCGCGTCGTATTTCCAGGCGCTTGCCGATGAAGCCGGCGTAAGCATCGACGTTCGAGGCGAAGCGACCGTCGCCGCCGATGCGACGCTGTTCCGGCGCGCCGTCAGCAATCTCGCGTCGAACGCGCTCGAACACGCGCAAGCCGGGTCGACGATCGAGTTGGCGGTGTCCGCGCAAGGCGCGTATGCGGTCGTCGAAGTCACCAATCGCGGCGCCGCGATTCCGCCCGAACAGGTCGAACGGATCTTCGAGCGCTTCTACCGCATCGATTCGTCACGGCACGGCGCGGCGCGCAACGCGGGCCTCGGGCTCGCGATCGTGAAATCGATCATGGAGCTGCATCGCGGCAAGGTCGAGGTCGCAAGCCGTGACGGGCGCACGACGTTTGCGCTGCATTTTCCGCGCGGCTTCGAGGGGTAAGGCGTTTCCCGCGCGTGTCGCGTCGGCATGACGGCCGGCGCGACACCAGGCGAAGCACGACGACGCCCCTTCACTCCCCCGGTTCGCGCCGGATTTTCGCCTGGCGGCGATTGCGGTCGTTCAGTATCTGGTGCCGGCGATGGTCGGTCAGCTTCTTCCAGTCACGCGCCTCGTCGCGCGTGCGCAGGCAGCCGACACAAAAGCCCGTCCGGCCGTCGAACGCGCACAGTTCGATACAGGGTGATTTCACGGCCACGGTCAGGCCGCCTTCGCAGGCGTCATCACTTCGACGGTCACGTGCGACACGCCGTCGAAACCCTCGATCAGCGCGTGGTAGAAACGCGCGTCGCGCACCGTCTCGACGGTCTCGACCGACACGATCGCACTCATGTGGCCCGGGCCGACACGCCACACGTGAAGATCGTTGACCGTGTCGCCCAGCGCCTCGATCGCATCACGTATGCGCGCCGCCAGTTTGCGATCCACGTTGACGTCGAGCAGGATGCCGCCGGTATCGCGCATCAGCCCGTACGACCAGTTCGCGATCACGAGCGCGCCGACAATGCCCGCGACGGGGTCCATCCAGACCCAGCCGAATGCACGTGCGAGCAGCAGGCCGACGATGGCCAGCACCGACACGGCCGCGTCGGCGATCACGTGAACGTAGGCCGACCGGATGTTGTGGTCGCGATGGGCTGCCGTGTGCGAACCGTGACCGTGATGCGCATGATGGTCATCGTCGTGATCATGGTCGTGGTCGTGCCCATGATGATGACCATGCCCATGCCCGTGGTGATGGCCGCCGCTCAGCAGCCACACGCTGGCGAGGTTCACCGCGAGCCCCAGCACGGCAATCGGAATCGCTTCGCCGAAATGAATGGGTACGGGCGCCAGCAGACGCGCAACCGCCTCGTAGCCGATCAGGATCGCGATCATCGCGAGCACGATCGCGCTCGTGAACCCGGCCAGATCGCCCAGCTTGCCAGTGCCGAACACGAAGCGCGGATCGTCGGCATGCTTGCGCGCATAGGTATAGGCCAGCGCGGCGATCAGCATCGCGCCCGCGTGCGTCGACATGTGCAACCCGTCGGCGACGAGCGCGAGCGACCCGAACAGCGTGCCGCCGACGATCTCGGCCACCATCATTGCCGAGCACAGGCCGATGACCATCCACGTCCTGCGTTCGTTCTGCTCGTGCGCCGCACCGAGGAAGATATGGTCGTGCCCCGCGCCGAACGCGTCATCCCGGAAAGCGTTCATGTCCTGCCTCGATTACTTGAAATAGCTGTGCACCACGTCGATCAGCTGCTCGGTCGCGCTGCCTTCGTGTGCGTCAGGTTCGTGCGCATCGACCAGATGCTCGCGAATGTGGTCTTCCAGCACGACGGCCAGCAGCCCGTTCATCGCGCCGCGACAACTCGTGATCAATTGCAGGACCTCGTTGCAGCCGCGCTCCTCCCCGAGCGCGCGCTCGATGGCCTCGACCTGGCCCTTGATCCGGCGCACGCGGTTCAGCAGCTTCTGTTTTTCACGAACGGTATGGCTCATCGACGACGGGCTCCTGAATAGGGAGGGGGAGTATATATCCGGAAGGGTTCCCGTATAGGAGAGAGGGGTATATTTTTTCGAGATGAAGGCTTGTCGAAAGCAACCCGCTCGGCTAGACTGCCCTTCGTCTTTGGGGAGTAGCCTGCTTTCCGTCTCCGGAAAGCGAACGCGTCAACACACTCGGCCTGCGGCCGTGGCGCGTTCAGCCTGATCGGCCTGGCGAGACCATCGGCACATCGCGTCGTTCCTGGTCGGACGTCGGCGGATGTGCCATGGTTCGTCAACGTCCGACCACGGAGTCCCCATGTTCCCCGCCGCCCTCTCCCCGCGTTTCGCCGCCGTCCCCGTCCGCACGCATGCCTGCGGAGGTGCCGCATGACGTTCATGTTCGTCGAACTGGCGGTCATGCTGATCGTCATCCTCGTCGCCGCCGAGGTCTTCACCAATGCGCTCGAACATCTCGGCGAACGCCTGAAGATTTCCGAAGGCGTCACCGGCTCGCTGTTCGCCGCCGTCGGCACCGCGCTGCCCGAAACGATGGTGCCGCTGCTCGCGCTCGCCGGCGGCACGGCGAACCCGGCCGTGAACGAGGAGATCGGTGTCGGCGCGATTCTCGGCGCGCCGCTGATGCTCGCCACGCTCACCACGTTCCTGATGACGCTCGCGGTGATCCGCTCGCGCGGGCCGCGCGGCACGATCGCGCCCGAACGGACGGGTTTCGTGCGCGACCTGAACTACTTTCTCGCCGCGTTCTCGCTGGCCACCGCCGCGATGTTCGTCCCGCATCACAACAGCGCCGTGCGCGCGCTGCTCGCCGCGATGCTGGTCGGGATCTACGTGATGTATGTCGTGATGACGTTCCGTGCGTCGAACCAGCTCGTCGATGCCGGGCATGGCACCGAGGCGCCGCACAAGATGTTCCTGTCGCGCCTGGGCGTGTCGACCAATCTTGCGACCATCGCGCTGCAGCTGCTCATCGGCGTCGCGCTGCTGGTCGGCGGGGCGAAGGGTTTCATTCACGGCGTGGAAGGCGTGTCGCGCGTGCTCGGCGTATCGGCCCTGCTGCTGTCGCTGATCGTCGTGCCGATCGCGACGGAGCTGCCCGAGAAGGTCAACAGCGTGCTGTGGATCCGCCGCGGGAAGGACACGCTCGCGTTCGGCAACATCACCGGCGCGATGGTGTTCCAGGGCACGCTGCTGCCGGCGATCGGCATCATGCTGACGCCGTGGGAGCCGCGCCTCGAAGTGCTGACCGGCGTGATCGTCACGCTCGTGGCGGCCGCATGGCTGCGCGTCAATGCGCGCACGCGCGGGCTCGCGATCTGGGCGTTGCTGGTGAACGGCGCGGGTTACGCAGCCTATCTGTTCCTGACACTGGCCCGGTAACCCGGCTCACCCGGTACGGGCACGCTGCCCCGGTGCGAACGATGCACCGCCGCGCCGCGTGCCCGCGAGCGGTTCAGATGCGCGCCTGGTTCACACGCTGCGACAGCTGTTCGGCGCTTTCCTTGCGCTCGCTGTACCGGTCCGTCAGGTACGCGCCGACGTCGCGCGTGAGCAGCGTGAACTTGACCAGTTCCTCCATGACGTCGACGACCCGGTCGAAATACGCGGACGGCTTCATCCTGTCGTCGTCGCCGAACTCCATGAACGCCTTCGCGACGGACGACTGGTTCGGAATGGTCAGCATGCGCATCCAGCGCCCGAGCACCCGCATCTGGTTGACCGCGTTGAACGATTGCGATCCGCCGCTGACCTGCATGACCGCCAGCGTCTTGCCCTGCGTCGGCCGTACCGCGCCGACCGACAGCGGAATCCAGTCGATCTGCGCTTTCATCACGCCGGTCATCGCGCCGTGCCGCTCGGGGGAACACCACACCATGCCCTCCGACCATTGCACGAGCTCGCGCAACTCCGCCACCTTCGGGTGATGCTCGGGTGCATCGTCGGGCAACGGCAAGCCGGACGGATTGAAGATCCGGACATCGGCGCCCATGGCCGTCAGCAGCCGCGCCGCCTCCTCGACCAGCAGCCGGCTGAACGAACGCGCACGCAACGAACCGTAGAGCAGCACGATGCGTGGCGGATGCGTCGACGGGCGCACGGGTTGCAGCAGGCTCGCGTCCGGCACGCGAAACAGCGCGGCGTCGAGTTGCGGCAGATCGTTCAGGCGGTCAGACACGCTTGCCCTCCGCATCGATCACGATTTCGCCGTCTTCCTTCGCAAACGGCCCGTTCTGCGGATCGGGCAGGATGTCGAGCACCTGTTCGGACGGGCGGCACAGCCGCGTGCCGAGCGGGGTAACGACGATCGGGCGATTGATCAGGAGCGGATGCGCGACCATGAAGCCGATCAGATCGTCGTCGCTCCATTTCGGATTGTCGAGATCGAGCGCGTCATACGGTGTGCCCTTGCGACGCAGCACGTCGCGAACGGGGATACCCATCGCCGCAATTAGCGCGAGCAACTCTTCTTGCCCCGGCGGCGTGTCGAGGTACAGCACGACACGCGGTTCGACGCCGCTGTTGCGTATCATCGCCAGCGTATTGCGCGACGTGCCGCAATCGGGGTTGTGATAGATCGTGATGTCGGTCATTTCCGGAATCCTGAATGGTTTCACGCGCGCTCGTACCAGCCCTTCGAACGGTTGACGACGCGCACGACGAGCAGCATGACCGGCACCTCGATGAGCACGCCGACGACGGTCGCGAGCGCCGCGCCCGAGTGGAAGCCGAAGAGGCTGATGGCAGCCGCCACGGCCAGCTCGAAAAAGTTGGACGCGCCGATCAGCGCCGACGGGCACGCGATGCTGTGTTTCTCGCCGACGACGCGATTGAGCCCATAGGCGAGCGCTGCGTTGAAGAACACCTGGATCAGGATCGGCACCGCGAGGAGCGCGATCACCAGCGGCTGCTTCAGGATCGCCTCGCCCTGGAACGCGAACAGCAGCACCAGCGTGGCCAGCAGCGCGGCGATGGACCAGGGGCCGATCTTCGCCATCGCGCGGTCGAACGCCGCCTGCCCCCTGGCGAGCAACAGCCTGCGCCACGCTTGCGCGAGGATCACCGGGATGACGATATAGAGCACGACCGACGTGAGCAGCGTCGCCCATGGCACCGTGATGGCGGACATCCCCAGCAGCAGGCCGACCAGCGGCGCGAAAGCGATCACCATGATGCTGTCGTTCAGCGCGACCTGCGACAGCGTGAACAGCGGATCGCCGCCGGTCAGCCGGCTCCACACGAACACCATCGCCGTGCAAGGCGCGGCGGCCAGCAGGATCAGGCCGGCGATATAACTGTCGATCTGGTCGGCCGGCAGCATCGGCGCGAACAGCTGCCGGATGAACAGCCAGCCGAGCAAGGCCATCGAAAACGGCTTGACGAGCCAGTTCACGACGAGCGTGACGCCGATCCCCCGCACGTGCTGGCGAACCTCATGCAACGCGCCGAAGTCGACCTTGACGAGCATCGGCACGATCATCACCCAGATCAACAACCCGACGGGCAGGTTGACCTGAGCGTATTCCAGGCGGCCGATGCGCTGAAAGAGCCCCGGCAGTGCCAGCCCCAGCGCGATGCCGAGCACGATGCACAGCGCCACCCAGACGGTCAGGTAGCGCTCGAAAGATCCGATGGCGGGCCTGGCCGCCGCGGCTTGCGACGGTGCCGCGTTCGAGCCGCTCATGTGCGATCCCCGCAGCAGGCCGGCGCCGCCGGCACGCCGCACGCAGCGCCGGCGCAGCAGTTTTCGGTCAGGAACCCGATGAGGCCGCTCATCGATTCGAAGTTCGCCGCGTAATAGATGAACCGGCCGTCCTGACGCGCGGTGACCAGCTCCGCATGCGACAAATCCTTCAGATGAAACGACAGGCTCGATGGCGACAGCCCGATCTGCTGGGCGATCGCACCGGCCGGCAGCCCTTGCGGCCCGGCGACGACCAGCGCGCGAAAGATGGCCAGGCGCGCTTCATGAGCAAGCGCGCCCAGGGCGCGCACGACGAGATTGGAGTCCATGGCGCGAAGGATAACGCCTTCATTTCCATATTTCAAGAATTGTTGAAATAAAGATGCCGAGCCCCTGCCGAACGGCATAGCCGGGCTGCCCCCAACGCCGCGCATCGTCGAACGCCGCCGCGCGAGCCGCATCCGGCCCGACATGCGCGGCGCCGGTGCGGCCGCCGCCCCGGTTCACGGATCGGCGAGGCACCGGCGCGCCGTCAGGTCAGGACGCCTTCACGAGCTTGACGATCGTCAGCGTGCCGTCGACCTTCTCGATCCGCACCTTGACCTTGTCGCCCGCATGCGCGTGCTCGAGCATCGCCGCGTCCTTCGCCTTGAACGCCATCGTCATCGGGGGCATCCCGACGTTGTCGAGCGCGCCGTGCTTCAGCGTGATCCGGCCGCTCGCGGCATCGACCTTCTTCACTTCGGCATCGGTCAGCGCGGCGTTCGACTCGGCCGCACTGCCCGACGACATCTTCATGCCCGGCATGTCCATGCCGGCCATGTCGCCGGCGGCGAAGGCCGGCGCGGTGAAAGCGCCGGTCGCGAGAACGGCTGCGGTGGTGGTGACTGTGATCCACTTCTTCATCGTGATTCTCCGGTTGGGATGGATGGCACGTTCGTGCCGTGAGGTACTGCATCGGAATGCCGCACGCGGCCCGTGCTTCGCGCATGACGGCGCTGAAGCAGGAGCCAGGCGGCGGGAATGACGAACATCGACAGCAGCGGCGCCGTGACCATGCCGCCGACCATCGGCGCGGCGATGCGCTGCATCACTTCGGAACCGGCGCCGTGCCCGACCATGATCGGCACGAGGCCGGCGAGCACGACGGCGACCGTCATCGCCTTCGGCCGCACGCGCAGCACCGCGCCTTCGCGGATCGCGTCGAGCAGCAGCGCGTCGGTCAGCGGTTCGCCGGCATCGAGCCGGCGCTGCAGCGCGCTCTTCAGGTACAGCAGCATCACGACGCCGAATTCGGCGGCCACGCCCGCGAGCGCGATGAAACCCACCGACGTCGCGACGGACACCGCATGGCCGAGCGCCCACACGAGCCAGAAGCCGCCGACCAGCGCGAACGGCACCGTCGACATCAGCAGCAGCGCATCGGCCGCCGAGCCGAACGTGAGAAACAGCAGCACGAAGATCACCACGAGCGTGACCGGCACGACGGTGCGCAGCCTGGCCGCCGCGCGTTCGAGATACTCGAACTGCCCCGACCACGCGATCGAATAGCCGGGCGGCAACGCGACCTGTTGCGCGACGGCCTGCTGCATCGCGCGCACGGCGCTCCGCAGATCGGTGCCGCGAATGTCGACGTACACGTAGCCGGACAGTCGCGCGTTCTCGCTGCGGATCATCGGCGGCCCGTCGGCGATCGCGATGCGCGCGACGTCGCCGAGGCGGATCTGCGCGCCGCGCGCGGTAACGACCGGCAGTTGTCGCAGGTTCTCGACCGAATCGCGGATCTCGCGCGGGTAGCGGAGGTTGATCGGAAAGCGCTCGCGCCCCGCAATCACTTCGCCGACATCGTCGCCGCCGACTGCCGACGACACGACCGACTGGATGTCGGCCACCGACAATCCGTAGCGCGCGGCGGCAAGCCGGTCGATATCGACGTCGATATAGCGGCCGCCGTTCAGCCGTTCCGCAAGCGCGGACGTCACGCCCGGCACGCGCTTCACCGCGGCCTCGACCTGCTTCGCGATCGCGTCGATCCCGGCCAGGTCCGGCCCGGAAATCTTCACGCCGACCGGCGTCTTGATGCCGGTGGACAGCATGTCGAGCCGGTTGCGGATCGGCGGCACCCACACGTTCGACAGGCCCGGCACCTTCACCGTCCGGTCGAGTTCGTCGACAAGCTTCTCCGGCGTCATGCCGGGCCGCCATGCGCTGCGCGGCTTGAACCGGATCGTCGTTTCGAACATCTCGAGCGGCGCGGGATCGGTCGCGGTATCGGCGCGGCCCGACTTGCCGAACACCGTGTCGACCTCGGGCACGGTCTTGATCAGCCGGTCGGTCTGCTGCAGCAGCTCGCTCGCCTTGTCGGCCGAGATGCCGGGCAGCGCGGTCGGCATGTACAGCAGGTCGCCTTCGTCGAGCGGCGGCATGAATTCGCCGCCGAGCCGCGACAACGGTACGGCCGTCAGTCCGAGCGCGACGACCGCGACGCCGATCGCGACCCACGGCCGCCGGAGCGTCGCTTCGAGCAGCGGCCGGTACACGCGGATCAGCACGCGGTTGATCGGGTTCGCGTGCTCGTGCGGAATGCGGCCGCGCACGAGATAGCCCATCAGCACCGGCACCAGCGTCACCGACAGCCCGGCGGCGGCGGCGATCGTGTAGGTCTTCGTGAACGCCAGCGGCGCGAACAGCTTGCCTTCCTGCCCTTCCAGCGAAAACACCGGGATGAACGACAGCGTGATGATCAGCAGCGAGAAGAACAGCGCGGGCCCGACCTCCGCGGCCGACGTCGCGACGAGTTCCCATCGTCGCGCGGCCGTGACCGGTTCGCCGGGATGCGCGTGGTCGTACGCCTCGAGATGCTTGTGCGCGTTCTCGATCATCACGATCGCCGCGTCGATCATCGCGCCGATCGCGATCGCGATCCCGCCGAGCGACATCAGGTTCGCGTTGACGCCCTGGTAGCGCATCACGATGAACGCGGCCAGCACGCCGAGCGGCAGCGACAGGATCGCGACGAACGCGCTGCGCAGATGGAACAGGAACACCGCGCAGACGATGCCGACGATGACGAATTCCTCGATCAGCTTGTCCTTCAGGTTGCCCACCGCGCGCTCGATCAGTTGCGAGCGGTCGTAGGTCGTGACGATCTCGACGCCGGGCGGCAGCGAACGCTTCAGGTCGGCCAGCTTCGCCTTCACCGCGTCGATCGTCGTGAGCGCGTTCTTGCCCGAGCGCATCACGACGACGCCCCCCGTCACCTCGCCCTGCCCGTTCAGCTCCGCGATCCCGCGCCGCATCGCGGGGCCGACCTGGATGCGCGCGACGTCGCCGAGCAGCACGGGCGTGCCGGCGTCGTTCGTGCGCAGCACCACGTGCCGGAAATCGTCGAGCGTGCGCAGGTAGCCGGTCGAGCGCACCATGTACTCCGACTCGGCCAGCTCGACGACCGAGCCGCCGGACGCCTGGTTCGCGTTGCCGAGCGCAGTCGCGATTTCCGCCTGCGTGATGCCGTACGCGCGCAGCCTGTCCGGATCGAGCACGACCTGGTACTGCTGCACCATGCCGCCGATGCTCGCGACTTCCGAGACGTCCGGCACGGCCTTCAGCTCGAACTTCAGGAACCAGTCGTTGAGCGCGCGCAGTTGCCCGGGATCGTGACGGCCGGTGCGATCGACGAGCGCGTACTCGTACACCCAGCCGACGCCGGTCGCATCCGGCCCGAGCGACACGGTCGCGCCGGCCGGCAGCCGGCTCTGCACCTGGCTCAGGTATTCGAGCACGCGCGAGCGCGCCCAGTACGGATCGGTGCGGTCGTCGAACAGCACGTAGACGAACGCGTCGCCGAACGACGAGTACGCGCGGACGGTTTTCGCACCGGGCACGCCGAGCAGCGTGGTCGTCAACGGATAGGTCACCTGGTCCTCGACGATCTGCGGCGCCTTGCCCGGATACGACGCCTTGACGATCACCTGCGTGTCCGACAGATCGGGTAACGCGTCGAGCGGCGTCTGCCCGACGGAGTAGACGCCCCATGCGGCGATCAGCACGGTGGCGAGCAGCACGAGGAAGCGGTTGTGGACCGACCAGCGAATGATGCGCGCGATCATCGTTCGCCTCCCTGCGGTTCGACCTTCGTCAGGCGATAGCCGTCGTCGGTCTGCGTGAACGCGAAACGCACCGTCTGGCCCGGCTTCACGCCAGGAAACGCGGCGGCCGACGGCTTGCCGAACGTCATCGTCATCGCGCCCCAGCCGAGCGCCGGCACGGGCTGATGCGAGAACGTGATGTCGTCGGCCGTGACCTGTTCGACCTTGCCGGTGGTTTCGTAGATCGGTGCCGCTGCTTTCGGCGCCGGCTCGGCAGTCACCGCCGCCCCGCTTGCGCCGGTATCGCTCCGCAGCCGCGGCAGCACGCTCTTCAGGCTCGCCTCCGAATCGATCAGGAACTGCCCCGATGCAACGACCGTATCGCCTTCGTTCAACCCGCCGAGCACTTCCGTGTCGCCGCCGATGTCGTTGCCGGTCGTCACCTGCACCGGCTGGAGCCGGCCGTCGCCGTTCTTCACGATGACGATCGAGCGCTTGCCGGTCGCGATCACCGCTTCGGACGGCACGAGCAGGCGCGACACGCTCGCCTTCCCGGCGACCCGCACGCGCATCAGCATGCCGGGCGTGAGCTTCAGCGCGGCGTTGTCGATCTCCACGCGCGCCTGCAGCGTGCGGCTGCTCGTGCTGATGCCGGGCAGCACTTCGCGGATGCGTCCGGTGAAACGCCGCGCCGGGTCACCCGCGAACGTCGCATCGACCGGCATCCCCGGCTGCACGTTCAGCGCGAGCGCTTCCGGCACCTCGACGATGAGCCACAGCGTCGACAGCCCCGCAATCTTCGCCAGCGTCTGTCCGGGCGCGACCATCGCGCCGTCCCGCACGTTCAGCTCGCTGACGACGCCGGTTTCCGGCGCGGTCAGCACGACGTGCGTCTGCGCGCGGCCGGTGCGATCGAGGCTCGCGATCATGCCGTCGGGAATCGACAGCGCCCGCATCCGCGCGCGCGATGCATCGAGCAGGCTGCCGTCCATCCCGCCGCGCTTGAGTGCGAGGTATTCCTCCTGCGGCGCGAGCCAGTCGGGCACGAACAGCGACGCCACCGGCGCGCCCTTCGCGATACGCTGCATCGGTGCGCGTGCATACAGGCGATCGATGTAGCCGGTGACGCGCGACTGGACGACCTCCGCGCGCGATTCGTCGAACTGCGTGGTGCCCACCGCATCGAATCCGGCCGCCGTCTGCTGACGGCGCACGGTCGCATAACGGATGCCGAGATTCTGCTGCAGGCCCGGATCGATCCGGATACCGGACGCGCCGCCGCCCTCGTCCGCATAGACGGGCTGCAACTGCATGTCCATGAATGGCGACTTGCCCGGTTTGTCGAAATGCTGGTTCGGCACCATCGGGTCGTGCCAGTACAGCACCTTGCGGCCCGTGTTCGGATCGGTCTTGCCGGCAGGTGCGGCGCCGGGCGCTACGGCCGATGCGGCCGATGCGCCGCCCGCCGCATGGCGCATGCCTGCGACGTAACCGGCACCGAGCAGCGCCGCGGCGGCAAACGTCAACAGCACCGCGCGCGCCAGGGATGGCTTCTTCATGAGGTTCTCCTTCACTGCGCGGCGGCCATCGTCGACGGCACGACCTGATATTCGAGCTGCGCCCAGGTCTGCGACACGTCGCGCCTGAGATCGAGCATCTGCAACTGCGCGTCGAGTTGCGCGCGCCGCGCGGCGAACGTGTCGGCGAGTGAACCCGTGCCCGCCCGGTAGGCGGCATCGGCCAGCTGCACGCGCTGGTCGGCGGCGGGCAACAGCGACGTACTCAGGTTCGCGATGCGTTCGCG
Organism: Burkholderia sp. HAN2018; assembly: GCF_024704855.1. Taxonomy (NCBI): domain Bacteria; kingdom Pseudomonadati; phylum Pseudomonadota; class Betaproteobacteria; order Burkholderiales; family Burkholderiaceae; genus Burkholderia; species Burkholderia sp. HAN2018. Next base: position 68,728 of record NZ_QOBB01000001.1, read on the forward strand.
GCCGCTCGCGAGCGTTTCGGACTGCGTGCGGATATCGGCCTGCACCTGGCGCAGCGTGTCCTCGTACATCAGGCGCGCTTTCGTCGCCAGTTCGGCCTTCTCGGCGACATCACGGTTCTGGCGGTTCCTGCGATTGAGCGGCAACGGAATCGTGACGCCGACGGACACCATGTTCGAATACGCGCCGCCGCGCTGCTGGTACGCGACTTCCCACGTCCAGTTCGGGCGGCGTTCGCTGTTCGCGACGGCGGTGTCGGCTTCGGCGACGGCGATATCGTCGGCGGCCGTGATCAACGCCGGCTGCGATACGCGCAGTTCGTCCGGCGGCAACGACGACACGAACGATTCCGGCGCGGGCGGCGTGCCCGTGACGTCCGACGCCGGCACGGCGGTCCAGCGCGACAACGCGATGAGCGCGGTCTGGTAGACCTGCCGCGCTTTCAGCCATTGATCCTGCGTCTGCGCGAGCATGGCTCGCGCCTGGACGACATCGGCCGCACTCGCCTTCGCGCCGCGATACGACGCCTTCGTCGCGTCGAGTTCATGGTTCATGTGATCGAGCAATGCCTGCTGCAACGCAAGCGCCTGCTTCGCGTAGACCGCGTTCAGCCACGCCGTTGCGGTTTGCTGGCGTACGCTCGCGAGCTGCGCGAGATAGCCGGCGCGCTCGCGTCCGACCTGCTCGTTGGCCAGTGCCGAACGCAGGCGCCGCTTGTCGCCGGACACCCACTCCTGCTCGATGCCGATGCGGCGCATCGTCATGAAGTCCTGGCCGACGGTGAAGCGCTGGCCGCCATTGACCGGCAGGTTGTCGATGCCGGCCTTGAGCATCGGGTCGGGCAGCTGGCCGGCCTTCACGGCCGCCTCCGAGCTGGCGCGCACCGAAGCCTGGGCGGCCTGCATCGACGCGGAATGATCGGTGGCGGACTGCAGCGCGGCGTCCAGCGTAAAAGGCGGTTGCTGCGCGTGAGCCGCGCCCGCAACCAGCAGCGCCGCCCAAAGCACGGGCGCGCGCCGGCGCGCACGCCGCGCAAGCGGCGTGCCGGGATGGAATGACATGGTTTAACCCCAACGGCGGAACCCCATGGGGATTCCACGTCCTGCGCACAGGACGAACCTCACCGCGAATGCGGCGAACCTATCGGATCGGGATCAGCTGATGCGTGGAGGGCGCCACAACCCGTTCGGGTCGCGGACCGGGAGGATTTGCGCGTAGTGGAAGGCAACGATGCTGGCGAATGCAGCGGGACGACTGACTTCGGCGCGAGCGGCCGGATGATAGAGACTGCCGAACTGGCATTGCGCCGTCAGCTTGCAGGACAGGCCCTTCGCTTTCGCGTGGGCCTTGCCGGTGGACGACGACTGCATCGAATCGCAACCCGGCATGTCGGCGGACATGCCGGCGTCCATGTCCATCGACATGCCCTGCTGCATCATCGGGCATTCCCCGGCCAGGCCGCTGGCTGCCAGCCCGCTGATGGGCAGCACCGCGCAGAGCAGCAGCAGGATGACGGTCCGGAGGAATTTCATGCGGGCGATTATAGCGCGGGGTTTTGCTGTGTGGCGGCGCATCGATACGGCGGAACGACGCGCCCTAGCCCCACCCATCGCACCCATCGCACCCATCGCGCCCATCGCGCCCATCGCACGCTACCGCGCCAACGCGTCGGCCTCCAGCACGGCGCGCACCGCCGGCCGCGCACGCACCCGCTCGTACCACGCACGCAGATGCCCATACCGGGTCAGGTCGATATCCGCGTTGTACACCGACCGCATCCATTCGGCCTTGCCCCAGCCGGTCAGCGCAAACAGGTAGGCATCGGCAACGGTGAACGTGTCGCCGGTCAGGAATGCCTTGCCGTCGAGCTGGCGGTCGATCCATGCAAAACGGCTGTCGAGCTTCGTTCTCGCCGGATCGACGTATTTCCCCGCCTGCACCGCGTACAGCAGCGGAATGAACCCCTTGTGGATCTCGGTGCCGAGAAAATTGAGCCATTCCATCAGCCGGTAGCGCGCGAGCGTGCCGTACGCAGGCGCGAGCGCGGCGTCCGGGCGCAGATCCGCGAGATACTGCGCGATCACCGGGCCTTCGCGCAGCAGCGTGCCGTCGTCGAGTTCGAGCAGCGGCACGTAGCCGAGTTCGGTCACATCGTAGTAATTGCGCCCGTCTTCAATGACGTGCTTGCGTGCGTCGACCTTGATGACCTCCGCGTCGATGCCGCCTTCGCGCAGCACGATGCAGATGGCCTGCGAACAGCTTCCGGGAGCGTGATAGAGCTTCATGCGTTTCCTTCGTGGGTTGTCCATGTATCGATTCGCCGCGACGCGGGCGCTAATATCTCGCATCGGCGCATCGCCGGGAAGACGGCAGTCGTTTGTGCCGTAGTCACAAAAAATTTACCGACCAGGATTCAGCACGATGAAAACGAGTGCGACCGGATGTTCCGTTGAAGAAGCGATGCGCCTGCTCGGCGGCCGCTGGCGGCTGCTGCTGGTGTCGTATCTGCTCGACGGGCCGCGACGCTTCAGCGACCTGCGCCGCGACATGCCCGGCATCTCGCAGCGCATGCTGACGCTCGACCTGCGCGCACTCGAAGACGCCGGGCTCGTGCGGCGCACCGTCTATCCGGAAGTGCCGGTGCGGGTCGAGTACGACCTGACCGCCGACGGCGACCGGCTGCGGCCCGTCGTCGAGGTCATGCGCGAATTCGGGCTGTGGCTGAAGGCGCGCGATGCCGCTGCGTCGTGCGACACCGGCGCGACGCCCGGCGCGGCGGCAGCGATCGGAACGGTCTTTCATTCGAACCGATAACCCCTACCACCCTTACGCAGGAACCCGTTCATGGAACTTCACGCCACCGTCGGCGCGGCGACGTCCGATCTCGACGACGACGAAAGCTTCGCCAACATCTACTGTCACGACGCCGAGCAGGACTATTGCTTCGCGCTGTCGCGTTTTCCGGACGACACGCTGATCGAAGTGATGGTGCGCGACCAGATCACCTGGCGCGTCAAGGATCTGTCGGTGAGGCTGACGGACGACACGATCGACATCGAGATCGAACCCGGCATCGCCGCGCGACTCGACGGCCAGGCGCGTTACGTGATCCATCTCGCGCCCGGCCAGTACGATCCGGTCACGCTGCGCGCCGCGCTGAAGGAGATCTTCGCGGGGAAGAGCGGGTTTCAGGACGACAGCACGCGCAGTTAACGGCTCAACCGCACCGTCATCGTCGCCTTCGCGAGGGCCTGGTAGTGAGCGGTATAACCGACGACCGCGGGCGTCGCGTCACGCTCGACCGGCAGCTTCGCCACCTTGAGCGCGGTCAGCGTAATGACGTAGCGATGGGTGTCGCCCTGCGGCGGGCACGGGCCCAGATAGCCGACATGGCCGGTGTCGTTCTTCATCGGGACGGCACCCGCCGGCAGTCCGGCAACGTCATTGCCCGAACCGGGCGCGATGCCATGCGCCGACGCCGGTATGTCGGCGACGACCCAGTGCCAGAAGCCGGAGCCCGTCGGCGCGTCGGCATCGAACATCGTCAGCAGGTAGCTTTGCGTACCCTCCGGAACACCGCTCCACCGTATGGAGGGCGAAATGTTCTGACCGTGGCAGCCGAAGCTGTCCGATACCTGCGCGCGACCAAACGCGCCGCCGGCAAGCTCCGCGCTTTCGATCGAGAAATCGCCCGCCCGTGCCGTACCGGCAGCGAGCATCGCAACGCAAAGGGCGAAACCGGGCTTGAATATCGTCATCGTCAACCTCACCAGCAAGCAGGAATGGAACGGACATTCTTGCAATCGCGCCGGCCCCGAACAAGGCAAGCAAACGTACCGGTATCGCGACTACCCGGCAACGTCCGGCCATGCCGGCCCCGCTCGCGGAAAGCGCCGGATGCCGGTACATTGGCGGCAAACGGAAGTCGGGGCCGGCCGCTTCCATCCTCATTCACGCCCTTCATGCCCGATCCGACCATGACGCGCCCTTCACGACTCCGTTCGCTGCTCCACGGCTCCATGCTGTTCGTTGCCTGCGCATCGATCGCGCCCGCCGCGCAGGCGGCCAAACCGCTGCTCACGTTCAAGGTCGACGACACCGTCACGGCCCGCGTCGAACGGGCGGACAGCGAGCACATTACCGTGCGCTTCCTGCCGAGCGGCAAGACGCAGACGCTCGACGTGACCGCCGCCGACGAGGAAGGCCGCTATCACCTCGCGTCGGACGACTACAACTTCGACGGCCGCCGCGATCTCGCGATGCACGCGACGCTCGGCATGGTGAACGATGGCTACGGCATCTACCTGTACGACGCCGCGCGCCAGCAGTTCGAGCCGTTGCGGATGCCCGCGAGCGACATGCCGCACGGCAATTGCGACGGGCTGGTCAACGTCCAGGCGAAGCCGAAGGAGCGCACGCTGTACAGCTCGTGCCGCGGCGGCCCGATCTGGTACACCGATGCGTATCGCTTCGACGGCAGCGGCAGGATGTACCTGTACCAGTCGAGCGAAGCGATACCGGACGACCTGCGCGACCTGCTCGACACCGACAACGGCCCGTCGTCGATGCTGTTGACCTACGACGCGCAAGGCAAGCGCGTCGCGCGCCGCCCCGACGCCTATGGCGGCGGCACCGTCGCGTTCAAGGTGCGCCCGGCGCGCCTGCCGCTGCACGATGCGATGACCGATGCGCCCACGCGCCGCTATGTCGTCGCGGGCGACACGGTGGAGGTGATCGACGCGAGCGCCGATTTCCAGTGGCTGAAGGTGCGGTATCGCAACCCGCATGCGGGGGCGGTGCAGGGCTGGGTCAGTGCGAAGGAGGCGGTGGGCAACTGATGCAAGCGGCGGCCTATTCGGCACGCCTTCCCACATATTGAACGCAGAACATCCCATTAATAGGGATACCTGCCCAAATGTTGACGCGCTTCCCGCCGCGGCTCTAACGTTCGCCCCAACGCCATTCGATTCGGTCGCCCCGCTCGCGGGCGACGGCCGGGCACAGAACACAGGAGACAACCGTGGCCCAATCCGCGTCACGCACCCACTCGAACCCGCCGGATCAATTGCCCGCCCACGCCGGCATCGCATCCGGTTCAACCGCCCGCGCGGCCGCCGCGCAGGCAGCGCCGCCCAGCCGCAAGCGCCTGCTGATCCTCGCGCTGCTGTTCATCACGGTCGTGATCAACTATCTCGACCGCAGCAACCTGTCGATCGCCGCGCCCGCGCTGTTCAAGGAACTGAACATCGATCCCGTGCGCGCGGGCCTCGTGTTTTCCGCGTTCGGCTGGACCTACGCGCTGATGCAAGTGCCGGGCGGCTGGCTCGTCGACAAGGTGTCGCCGCGCGTACTGTATGCCGGCGCGCTCGCGCTGTGGTCGGCCGCGACGTTGCTGCTCGGCTTCGCCGGTTCGTTCGTCGGGCTGGTCGTGCTGCGTCTCGCGGTGGGTGCGCTCGAAGCGCCGGCCTACCCGATCAACAACCGCGTGGTGACGACGTGGTTCCCGACCCGCGAGCGCGCGAGCGCGATCGGCGGCTACACGTCGGGCCAGTTCGTCGGCCTCGCATTCCTCACGCCGGTGCTCGCGTGGCTGCAGGTGCATCTGGGCTGGCACATGGTGTTCGTCGCGACCGGCCTCGCCGGCATCGCATGGGCCGCGATCTGGTATGCGGTGTATCGCGAGCCGCGCGCGTTTCGCGGCGTCAACGCGGCCGAGATCGCGCTGATCCGCGACGGCGGCGGCCTCGTCGATCTCGAAGACCGCATCGCGGCGCGCACCGAACGCGCACCGTCGACGTGGCGCGACCTCGGCGTCGTGCTCGGCCGGCGCAAGCTGTGGGGCATCTATCTCGGCCAGTTCGCGCTGAACTCGACGCTGTGGTTCTTCCTCACGTGGTTCCCGACCTACCTCGTCAGGTATCGCGGAATGGACTTCATCAAGTCGGGCTTTCTCGCGTCGCTGCCGTTCCTCGCCGCGTTCGTCGGCGTGCTGTGCTCGGGCGTGCTGTCGGACTGGCTGATGCGTCGCGGCGCGTCACAGGGCTTCGCGCGCAAGCTGCCGATCATCTCGGGGCTGCTGATCTCGACCTGCATCATCGGCGCGAACTACGTCACGTCGACCGGCTGGGTGATCGCGTTCATGACGATCGCGTTCTTCGGCAACGGCTTCGCGTCGATCACGTGGTCGCTCGTGTCGGGGCTCGCGCCCGCGCGGCTGATCGGCCTCACGGGCGGCGTGTTCAACCTGATCGGCAACCTGTCCGCGATCGCGACGCCGATCGTGATCGGGCTGCTCGTGAACGGCGCGGACTTCTCGCGCGCGATCACCTACATCGCCGCGATGGCACTCGCGGGCAGCCTGTCATACGGGTTGCTCGTCGGCAAGGTCGAACGCATCGACGCATGAGCCTCGCGAGGGCGGCACACGCGTGCCGCCCTCCCTCGCCGCCGCCCGCGTGCCGCGTCAGAATCGCTGAAACCCGTCGCGCGCGAGATCGTGCGGATTGCCCGCCGCGTAGTCGAGTGCGCACGCGTCGGTATCGATGCCGACGGTCAGCAGCGTCTCCCAGCGCTCGGTGTCGGGCATCGACGGATCGGCGTGGAAACATACGACGGCCTGATCGCCGGCCGCACCGCACATTGCCGCCGCGCGCTCGCGCACATCGGCGCTCGTCATCCCGTTCACGACTTCGTTCAGGTGCGCGAAGCGTTCGCGCGTGGTCGAGCTGTCGGGCATGCACTCGCCGCCGCTCAGCGCGCGATCGAGGAAGTGGTTCGTATGCATCAGCCAGCCGTCCGGGCGCGGCACCACCACGCCGATTCCCGACGGGCTCAGCTCGATGCTCGCCGCGCGCGGGTTCGCGTCATGCCGCGTGAACACGGTCAGCACCGTGGACGCGCTCACGCGCGCGGACCGTGCGAGCTCGATCGCCTCCTGCACCGTCGTCGCATCCTCGAGCAGGCGCCGCGCGATCGCGTGCACGGGCACACCGGCACTGTCGTTGTCGCTCGCGTGATGCAGGATGTTGAAGTGCAGCCCGAGCCCCGCGCTGTTCACGCCGAGCTTCGCGAGCATCCCGAACTCGGAGAACAGCTTGACGGTGCGGCCGTGCGGCGTCGCGAACCGCATCAGCAGCCCCTGCGGCGCGAGGCTGTCGTGCCAGTCCCACGTCTGCAGCGTGCGCGGCGCGTGCGGGCCGGCCGGCGCGTAGACGGTCGTCGAGCACTCGCCTTCGGCCGACGCGGGCGCGGTCGCGAGAATCTCGGTGCGCGCGTTCAGGCACGCGAGCTGCCAGCGCGGCAGGTCGACGCCGTCGGCGATCGCCTCGACTTCGGCGGCCAGGCGCGGGCACCACGCACCGAGCGCGGCCAGGCTCGCTTCGCCGATCTCCCGCGCGCGCTGCGGCTCGATGCCGAGCTTCGGGAAGAACGCGAGGTAAAGCGCGACCGTCTCGCGAATCTCGGCGGCGAAACGCGCGCCGATCAGGCGGCCGCGCTCGTGCGGATCGGTGAGGTCGGTCACGAAGGTGTGCAGCTTCAAGGTCAAATCTCCTGGGTTGAATGCGTGCCGGGCCCGCGCGGCCCGGAACGTGATGCATGGCGCAGCCGGTCGGCCGGCACGCGCGCCGGCCGGAACGGCGAGACCAGTCAGAACGGTCAGAACGAATAGATGAACTGCATCCCGGCCAGGTCGTTGCTGCGCGCGTACGTGCCGTTGCTCTTCAGGAACACCGGATGGTTCGCCGCGTCGTGGCGATACTCGAGCTTCACGGTGATCTGCTGCGTCGGATAGAACAGCAGGTCGGCCGTGATCGCGTAACGCTGCGCGCCCTTGCACTCTGTGCCGTTCGTCGACGAACCCTGGAAGCACGCCGGATCGATGCCGAAGCCGCTCGACCCGTTCACCGACGGATTGCCGCCCGCGAGCCCGTACTGGATGTTCGTGCCGCCGCCGCCGTTCGACGTGTTGTTCAGGTAGTCGAAGCGCAGCGTCGCGCCCATGCGGCCGACCCATGCCTGCGTCCACTTCGTATGGCCGAGCAGCGACATCCCGTACCAGCGTGCGGTGCCGCCGTTCCACGCACCCTTCTGCAGCTCGCCGTAGTCGACCTGCGCGTTGATCTGCGTCTTGTCGTGCGTATAGGTCACGTCGGCTTCCACGTACTTGTAGAGGCCGGTCGGCGACGAGCCGTTGCACTGGTAGCCGTAACCGCCCGCCGTCGCGCACGGCGAGAACAGCGACTGCCGGCCCAGCATCCCGGAAATGCCGAAGTCGAAGGCGGTCGACGTCGCGTTGTCGAAGCGCGCGGTGATCGTCGGCGTCCAGTTGGTCTTGGTCGTGTTGTTCGCCGCGTTCGCGATCGCGCCGGCGGTGCGCAACACCTCGTTGCCGATCACGACCTGCCAGAAGCGCGTCATCGCCGCGTTGGAGCCCTTCAGGCCGACGCCGATCAGGTTGCCCGGTTCGCTGAAGTCGTACAGCAGCCCGTGCGTGAGCGTCAGCATCTGGGTCGACGGCTGCACCTCGTAGCCGGCGAGGCTCGGCATCATCCCGATCTCGAAGGTGCGCGTCGTGCTGAGCGGCACGGTCACCACGGCCTGCGTGACGATGTTGTTGCCGATGCCGCCGTGCGAATTGCTGAACACGTTGCCGAAGCCGCGGTTCGGCTGGATCACGACCTCCGCCGACGGCGCCATCGGACCGACGCCGAAGGTCTTCTTGATGTCGAGGTAGACGTCGCCGATCGTGCTGTTGAAGTAGTCGTACGCGCCCGGATCGTGGTTCAGGAACTGGAACCCGGACGTGCGCTGCGCGCGGTTGAACAGGTACACGGGATCGACGTAGCCGGTGATGCTCAGGCCCGCGAGCGGGCCGGTCGTCGCGGCTTCCTGCAGCGAGTCGACCTTCAGCGACGCGTTCGCGATCTGCTCGCGCATCTGCTGCAGGTCGTCGTTCGTGAACGCCGGTGCGGAATCGGCGGCCGGCGCGGCGGCGGCGGCCGTGTTGATCGAACCGATCCTTGCGCCGCTCGATGTTGCGGTGGCTGCGGTGGCTGCGTTGGCTGCGTTGGCGGCCGGCGCCGCGCCGGGCGCCTGCGCGGCCAGCATGCTCGCGCGCAGCGCGTTCACCTGCTGCTGCAGCGCGGTGACCTGCGCCTGCAGCGCCTTCATCCTGCTCGCATCGGTCGCCTGCGGCGTGTGCGCGAATGCCGTGGTCGCGTCGAACGCGAGCAGACACAGCGCCGTCATGTGTTTGAGTTTCATGTTCTGGGTGGTCGTCGGGACGAGCGCGCCCCCGCCCGCCGCGATCAGCGGCGGGGCGCGCGAAAGGTGTGCGGGAAGCGGGGAAGCGGCGGCCGGCTTACTCGGTCTTCAGCTTCGTCCAGAGGCGGTTCTGCAGACGCATCAGCTCAGGCGGAACCGGCTTGCTGAGGCTCAGCTTGCGGATCACGTCGGTGGGCGGGAACACGGCCGGATCGCTCGTTACCTCGGCACGCACGAGGCGCTTCGACGACGGCACGGCCGACGGGTACGACGTGTCGTTGGTCAGGTTCGCACTCTCCTTCTCCGACAGCACGAAGTTGACGAACTTCAGCGCGGCGTCCGGGTGCGGTGCATCCTTCGGCACGGCCATCATGTCGAACCACATCGCGCTGCCCTCGGTCGGGATCACGTACTTGATGTGATACGGCTTCTTCGCGGAAGCGGCCGCGATCCGCGCGGAGTTCACGTCGCCCGACCAGCCGAGCGCGAGGCAGATGTCGCCGCCCGCGAGATCGTTGATGTAGCTGCTCGAATTGAACTGCGTGATGTACGGGCGCACCGACTTCAGCAGTTCGTACGCGGCCTGGTAGTCGGCCGGGTTCGTCGTGTTCGGGTCTTTCTTCAGGTAGACGAACGCCATCCCGAACGCATCGACCGGCGAATCGAGCACCGACACGCCGCAGTGCTTCAGCTTCTGCGCGTACTTCGGGTCGAACAGCAGCGCCCAGCTGTCGAGCGGCGCGTCGTTGCCGAGCGCCGCCTTCACCTTCTCGACGTTCATCCCGAGCCCGTCGGTGCCCCAGGTCCACGGAATGCCGTACTGGTTGCCCGGATCGTCCTTCGCGAGCGCCTTCAGGATTTCCGGATCGAGCAGCCCGTAGTTCGGCACCTGGCTCTTGTCGATCTTGCGGAAGATGCCGGCCTGCAGCTGCCGCGCCCAGAAGATGTCGGACGGCACGACGACGTCGTAACCCGACGTGCCCGACAGCAGCTTCGCCTGCAACGTCTCGTTCGAATCGAACTCCTGGTAGACGACCTTGATGCCGGTCGCCTTCTCGAAGTTCGCGATCGTCGCCTTGCCGATCGAGTTGCCCCAGTTGTACACGTTGACGACGTCCGCCGCGCGCGCAACCGGCGCGCCGGCCCACAGCACGCCGCCCAGCGCGAGCGCCGCGCATGCCGTTCCCAGATGCCTGCTCCAATCCCCTGCCATGGTTTCCTCCGTCGATATCATGATCCGCTCGCAATGAACGGTGTGTGCTTCGGTCCGGAAAAATGTAGCCAGAGGAAATTGGCCGGTCTGCCCTGCCAATAGGGGGACACGCCGCACAATCGGCGCATCCGCTTCCGGCCGGATGCGCCGAGCCGCGAAAAACGAAAGCATTCCGAAAGATTCCGTCGCCGCTTCGTCAGCCGGGATGCCCCTTCAGGACGCCTGCATACCCGTGCGCGCGCCGAAATCGTCGCCCACGTGCGTGATGCGGCCGCCCATCATCGTCAGCCCGACGTCGATGCGGCCGATGTCGTACTGGCCGACCTCGAACAGGTCGTTCTCGAGCACGACGAGATCCGCGCGCTTGCCGGGCGTCAGCGAGCCGACCTCGTGCTCCATCCCGAGCTGGTACGCGCCGTGGATCGTGTACGCGGCGATCAGTTGCGGAATGCTCAGGCGCTCGGCGATGTCCGGGAACACCGGCGCATCGGGCTCGCCCGCGAGCTGGCGCGTATGGCCCGACTCGATGTGTTCGAGCGGCTTGTGCTGGCAGCGGCACTGGCATGCGAGGCCGTCCATGCCGATCGACACCGTCACGCCTTCGTCGAGGAACGTGCGGAACTTGTACATGCTGCTCCAGCGCTCGTGGCCGTAGTGGTCGCGCAACTGCTCGGTGTACGCGTCGACCACGCCCCATTGCAGCTGCGTGTTCGCCATCACGCCCGCGCGGCGAAAGCGCGGGATGTCGTCCGGATGCGTGAGGAACGCGTGCGTGATCACGTGGCGGCGGTCGCGCGGCGGGTTCGTGCGGTTGACCGCGTCGAAGCCGTCGAGCGCCATCCGCACGGCCGCGTCGCCGACGCAATGGACCATCACGTTCGCGTTCGCGCGATCGGCCTCGACCAGGTAGCGGTTGAACGTGTCGGCCGGCATCGTCGGCGCACCGCAGGTGTCCGGGCGGTCCGCGTACGGTTCGAGCAGGTACGCGGTGTGGTTCGCCTCGGTGCCGTCGAGGAACAGCTTCAATGCGCGCGCCTTCACGAGCGGCGAATCGTACTGCTCACGATACCGGACAAGCGTGCCGACCGGATCGTCGATCTCGCCGATCACCGCGACGCTGCCGACCACCCGCAGCTTCAGGTCGCCCGCGCGCTCCATCGTCTGCAGCGTCTCGTACAGCAGCGACTGGTCGCCGCTCGCGTCGAAGAAGCCCGCGTCGAACACGGTCGTCACGCCGGCCGCGCACAGCTTCTTCTGCCACGGCGGGATCGATTTCAGGTACAGGTCGATGCCGATCGGCAGCAGGCCGGCCGCGCTGATCCGCTGCATCAGCAACGAATACGCGGCGCCGTCGACGATCAGGCCGGTCGGCTCGCCGGTCGCCGCGTCCTTCTCGAACCAGCTCGCGCCCTCCTGCACGGGCGGCGTCGACGCGTCGATGCCGGCGATCTCCAGCGCCTTCGAGTTCACCCACATCGTATGGAAATCGGTCGACAGCAGGCACACGGGGCGATCCGCGCAGATCGCGTCGAGCGTCTCCTTGCGCAGCAGCGCGGGCGGAATCGTCGCCTGCACCCAGCCCATCCCGGTGATCGCCGGCTCGTCCGGATGCGATTCGACATACGCGCGCAGCGCGCCGAGCACCTTCTGCGGATCCTCGTCGTTCACGAACGCCTGGAACGCGAACGCGGTCGTCTCGAAGTGCCAGTGCGATTCGACGAAGCCCGGCAGCACGAGCCGGCCGGCCGCGTCGACGACCTTCGTCCGCGCGCCGACGTACGCCTGCACGGCCGCCGTGTCGCCGACATGGACGATCCGGCCGTCGCGCACGGCGACGGCCTGCGCCCAGGGCTTGTGCGGATCGACGGTATAGACCTTCGCGTTGGTCAGAACGAAATCCGCCGGCGTCGTGGCGGCGTGCGTCGGTTGCATCTGCATGGCCTGTCCTTTCTGGTCATCAGGTTTTCGAAGTGCTTTCACTATAGGCAGACGATTCGCGCCGGTATGCCCCCCCGCCGCCGGGGCTTCCGCGAATTCCGGCCGCCGCGCGTTCGGTCTTGTCGTCGTTTTGGGGACAACGCACGAAATCCGTGGGGGTGATCCGGTGAATTCCCGGCTGACGCGTGCACGGCGTTCGCGTAACGTCGCGCTGTCCCCCGACCGCCTTCGTCCGACCATGCGACTTCTCCAGCCCGACCCTGCCGCCCGCGGCCACTACCTGATCGGCGTGCGTCCCGACTCACTCGGCGCGACGCTGCGCGCGGTCGGCACGCCGGATTTCGTCGGCGCGGTCACGGAGTTCGTCAACGACAGCATCGACGCCGACGCCGTGCACCTCGAGCGCTGGCGCGCCGATACGGGCAGCACGTCGGGTTTCGTCGTCGAATGGCTCGGCAGCGGCAGCCTGCGCTTCGCGGCCGATACGCTGCGCGTGATGGATATCTACTACCAGGACTATTGCCAGGCCGATCCGCTGGTCGCGCCGCTGCGCGGCAAACCCGGCACGCTGCTCGTGCAGCGCCATGTCGACGGCATCGCGCAGGGCGAGTTCCGCCGCCGGATCTTCGACGAGCCCGGCATCGGGCAGGAATGCCTGCTCGTGCACGGCAACGCGCACCTGCAATACGCGCTCGGGCTCGCGCGCACGGTCGGGCGCGCCGCGTTCACCACGGACGAGCTGTTTCACTTCCGGCAGATGGTCGACCTGCTGTTCCCGATGTTCGAGCTGCATGCGCGCACCTGTGCGGCGCGGCGCGTGGCGGCAGTGTCGGTGAATGCCGCGTCGCAGGCGAGCTTCGATGCGCGCCTCGAACGGCAGGACGTGCAGCTGTCGCGCCGCGAGCACGAGATCTGCCGGCTGATGCTGTGCGGGCGCTCGGTGCCCGAGGCCGCGCAGCAGCTCGACGTGAAGCTGTCGACGGCCGAGTCGTACGTGAAGCGCGCGTTCGCGAAGCTCGGCGTGCGCACGCGCCGCGAGCTGTTCGACTGGGTACTCGTCGACTGCTGAACGCGCGGCCTGGATTTACGCGGCCAGCGCGGCCGCCTTGATGTTGAAGGCGCGCAGCAGGTCCTCGCAGAACGCGTCGACGATCGGCTTGTCGCTCGTGCTGCGCTTCATCGCGAGATGCAGCGGCACGTCGAAGCTGAACGTTGCGCGGCCGACGGCCTTCACGAGCCCGCGCTGCTCGAACGGCTCCGCGTAGTGCGCAGGCAGGTAGCCGAGATGGCCGCCCGACAGGATCAGGATCGTCGCGGCCTCGATGCTGTCCGCGCTCGCGGTCACGCGCCGCTCGGGCAGCGGATACTGCTCCTCCGGCACCGGATAGGTGCGCCACACCCAGTCGTGCAGTTGCAGGTCGTCCGCCGTCACGGGCCGCGACGCATGGAACAGCGGATGCCCGCGCCCGCAGTAGATCACCTGCTGCTCGGTGAACAGCGGCGTGTAGAGCAGCCCGGGCACGCGATGCCAGAAATACCCGATCGCGAGATCGAGCTGGTTGTTGACGAGGCTTTCCTCGAGTTCCTGCGGCGACGCGACCTTCATCGCGAACGTGACGGCCTGGTCGCGCTTGCGGAATGCGCCGATCGCATCGGCCACGCGCGCGTTCTCGACGAGCGGCGCCTGGCCGATCAGGCCGATCGACAACGTGCCGACCAGCTTGCGGTCGATGTCGCGCACGCGCGCGACGAATTCGGAGGTCGCCGCGACGAGCGTGCGCGCGGTGGCCGCGAAGCGTTCGCCCTTCGACGTCAGGCGAAAGCCGCCGCGCCCGCGATCGCAGAGCTTGAAGCCGACGCGCGCTTCGAGCGCCGACAGTTGCGTGCTGATGGTCGACTGCCGCACGCCGAGCGACGCCTCGGCGGCCGTGATGCCGCGTGCGTCGACGACGGCCAGAAAGACCCGGATGAGCCGGAGATCGAGATCGGAAGTATTCGAGAACATGCTTGAAGCCGCTGCGCGTGTGCGCGTTGCCCGGCCGGCACGACGCGCATCGCGCGCCACGCCCGCCGCCTTCGCCGATGAACCGGACCGGACGCGCGCCGCCATCGGCAACGGCGCGCGTCGAAACCGTCATTCAGGTGCCACCGCGAGCGCGCGTTCCATGCCGAACACGGCCGGCCGCAGCCGCCGGTAGCACAGGAACGCCACCGCGCACAGCACGATCGCCGCGATCAGCGCCGACTGCGTGCCTGCGCGCTCGATCAGCGAGCCGCCCGCGACCGAGCCGACGCCGTAGCCGAGCGCGACGCAGCCCGGCGACAGCGCGGCCGACTTGCCGACCAGGTCGTACTGCGGAATCGTCGCGTAGATCAGCAGCGCGCCGCCGGTCCAGCAGCCGATGAACACGACCGCGCCGAGCGTGAACGTCATGGCCGATGCCGGCATCGCGAGCAGCACGGCCGCGACCGCGCAGCCGCCGAGGTTGACGAGCGCCCAGCGGCGCAGGCCCGCGCCCGCGCCGAGCTTCGGCATCGCCGCGCAGATCACGAGGCTCGCGATGTTCGCGATGCCGAGCACGAGCGACACCGACCTGCCGCTCAGGCCCGCCGCGGTGCCGATCTTCTCGAGGAAGGTCCACACGACGCCGACACCGCCGTACAGCGCGAGCTGCGCGCACAGCACGAGCATCGCGCCCCGGCGGTCGATGCGGCCGGCGACGCCGGCCGGTGCCGGGGCGGCCAGCGTCTCGCCCCGGCGAAACAGCGGCGTCGCGAGCACGAATACGCCGAGCACGCATGCGACGAAACCGAACACGCCGTGCGCGCCCCATGCGTCGCTCAGCATCGGGAAGATGTAGGCCAGCAGCACCATGCTCCACGTCACCTGCCCCATCAGCATGATCCCGAGATTGCGTTCCGGCGCGCGCGAGTACGACAGGTAGCGCAGCGCGATCCCGTTCAGCCCGCCCGAGCCGACGCCCGCGATGAACTGCAACGCGGAATACGCGACGAGCCCGTGCGTCGCGAGCGTGCCGAGGTTCGCGCCGGCCGCGAGCGTCACCGCGCCCGCGAGCACCCACCGCACCGGCTGGCGGCCGAGCACGAACGCGACGAGCAGCGTGCCCGTCGATTCGCCGAGCACCTCGATGAAGCTCGACAGCCCGAGCGCCGCTTCGCCGAAGCCCCAATGGCGTTCGACCTGCCCGACGATCGCGGGCAGGCCGAGGAAGACCGTCGGCCCGAGGATGCCGAGCAGCAGCATCACGACGACGAACCGCGCGCTTTCCTGTCGCGCTTCGTCCTGCAGGTTCACTACGTTCATTCGGTGTCTCTCTCCGTGTCCGCGGCGCGGACCGTCTCCTCGAGGGAGTCGGGTATGGCGGCGGCCCGGCCCGGGCCGCCGTGTCGCTTACATCGGGAAGCCCATCGCCTTGATGCCGCTGATCCACGCGCGTTTCCAGCCGCCTTCCGCATCCGCGCCGTCGAATGCATGGAACGTGATCTTCGCGGCGACCCAGCGCATCGGCTCGGGCGGGATGTAGCTCGGGCTCTGGTTCGCGATGTCGAGCTTGCGCTCGGGGCTGTCGCGATCGAACAGGATGTTCAGCCCCATGAACGCGCCGAACCGGCTCGCCGCGACGCCGAAACCCGTATAGCCGGCGACGAACACGGCCTTGTCGCCGAGATAGCGCTTCGCGAACACCGAGCCGCGCGAACAGTAGTCGATCGGGCCGCCCCACGCATGCGAGAAGCGCACGTCGCTCAATTGCGGGAAGGTGCGGTAGAACGCTTCCGCGAGCCGGTAATAGGTCTCGCGCTGGCCGTCCTGATGCGGTTCCGGATCGCCGTCGAAGTGATAACTCACCAGGCCGCCGAAGATGATGTTGTTGTTCTTCGTCAGGCGGAAATAGTTGAGCTGCGTGCGCGTGTCGTACACGCCCTGGCGATTCTTCCAGCCGATCCGCGCGAGCTGCTCGTCGGTGAGCGGCTCGGTGGCGAGCACGTGGTCGCGCACCTGCATCACCCGGCGGTTGATGTCGGGAATCCCGACCTTCGCGGTGCCGCTGCCGAACACGACGCGCGGCGCGCGCAGGCTGCCCTTCGGCGTCTTCACGAACACGGTGCTGCCTTCGTCGGTCACGGTCACGAGCGGCGTGTGCTCGTACAGCTTCACGCCGAGCGACAGCGCCGCGCGCTTCAGCCCCCACGCGAGCTTCGCCGGATGCACGATGCCGCTGCGGTTACGCGACCACAGCGCGCCCGCGAACAGCGGTGAATTCAGTTGTTCGAGCGTTTCGTCGCGGTTCAGCAGCACGACGTTGTGGCCGTACTCGCGATGCAGGTCGTAATCGCCCTTCAGGTGCGCGATGTGCTCGGGATCGACCGCGACCGTCATCTCGCCGTTCCACTCGATGTCGGCGTCGATGTCGTAGCGCTTCAGCGTTTCCTCGAAGCCGTCGAGGTTGTGATGGCCGAACGCCTCGAGCTGCGCGATGTCGTTCGGGAACACGCGCACCGCATTCGGCAGGCCGTGCATCACCGACGTCGAGATGATCCCGCCCGCGCGGCCCGATGCACCGTGCGCGACCTTGCCGGCCTCGATCAGCACCACGTTCAGGTGCGGCATCTGTTCCTTCGCCTGCACGGCCGACCACAGCCCGGTGAAGCCGCCGCCGACGATCAGCAGGTCGGCGCTCACGTCGCCGACGAGTTCCGGCTCGGTGGCCGGCGCGGCCGGGTTGTCGAGCCAGTACGGGAACAGCTTCGTATTCGCGAGCGCCGCCTCGACGCCCAATGCGACCGGCGCGCCACGCAATGCGTGCGCCTGCGCCGGTGCAGTCTCTCTTGCCTTGACTTCCATTTCCATGATCCCTGCCATCACACGCGGAAACGAAACCGCCGCCGGGCGCGCGTCACACGGACGACGACACCACGGCGGCGGCTCCGGCCATCACGACTTCTCGAGCAGCACGTAGAACTTCTTCGCGTCCTCGATCGTCTCCCAGCGGCCCGCGAAGCCGGCCGGCAGCAGGTAGCCCTGGCCCGGCGTGAATTCCTTGCGGTTGCCTTCGACGTCGGTCAGCGCGATCCGGCCCTCGACGAGCCACACCGCTTCGTCGGCCGCGGTTTCCGGAAACTCCACCGAGCCGACCTTGCCTTCCCACCAGCCGATGAGGTAGTTGCCGCTCTTGCCTTCCGCCGCGCGCCAGTCGCTTTCGTCCATCCCGAAGTCGAGCTTCGTGAATTCGCCGATGCCTGCGCCGAGCGGCAGGATGTCCTTGATCAGTTTGGTCATCAGAATCTTTCGTCTCTTGATTGAAAAAAGCAGAGACAAAGTTACTCATTTACACTGCCCCGGTATGCCCCCCTCCGGGGGGGACAAGCGGTGTTTTCCGGGGCCGGGCAGGTCGCCAGGACACCTGCCGGGATTTCCCCCTAATGACGTTTTGCGTGGCCGACGCTACAATCCGCCGGCTTTTCACCGGGGAACCGCATGCTGCTCAACGTGAACCCCTTCCACCGCGACAACGACCGCTTCAACGTGTCGTTCAAGGCGCTGGGCGAGCTGATCGAGACGGTCGGCACGCCGCACTTCGTGCCGCGCCTCACGCAACTGCTCAATGAAGTGGTGCCGCTCGACGTCGCGCACGTCGAACGCTCGCGCGTCGACGGCTCGATGCCCACCGGCTACCGATGCGAATGGATCGGCAGCAGCGGCATCGGCGCGGCGAGCGCCGACGTCTCCGACGTGATGACGCTCTACTACGAGCGCTTTCTCGACAGCGACCCGCTGTTCGCGGGGCTGCGCGGCAAGACGGGCACGATGCTCGTCGTGCGCGACATCGCGGCGATCCCGCCCGGCGAATTCCGCCAGCGGCTGTTCGACGACGTGCAGATCGGCCACGAATGCGTGCTCGCACGCGGCACGCGTTATTCGCAGCATTCGATCGCGCTGGAGCGCGGCCGCGACCGGCCGCCGTTCACGCTCGCCGAGATGAACCGCTTTCGCAGCATCAGCGACGTGCTGTTCCCGCTGCTCGAACTTCATGCGTCGACCACGGCCGCGCGGCGCATTGCGCACCCGACACCCGAAGTCCATCCGCTCGCGCAGTTCGACGCGCGCATCGCGGCCGACGGCGTGAAGCTGTCGAAGCGCGAATACGAAACCTGCAAGCACCTGCTTTCCGGCAAGACCGTGCCGGAAACGGCGGAGATCCTCGGTGTGCGCGTCGCGTCGGCCGAGTCGTACGTGAAGCGCGCGTTCGCGAAGCTCGGCGTGCGCACGAAGCGCGAACTCGCCGCATGGGGTTCGGCGACCACCGCGTTCCCTTCCTCCGGCCCGCACGACGGCGTCGCGCCGCCGGCCCTCTCGCGCCGACCTGATCCGGCCTGACCTGGCCGCGCGGCCGCGTTCGGTTGCGCCGCGTCGATGCGGCGGCGCCACTTGCATCGAGCCCCGTCGATGTAAACGTTGCGACTTCAAAATCTTCGCGCGGGCGTTCTCCTCTACCATCGGCCGATCGCTTTACCTCAGATAAAGGAGACGGCCCCATGCCCCGCGAACTCAATCAACCGATGGGCGGCAACGAGATGCCGCGCTTCGGCGGCATCGCCACGATGATGCGCCTGCCGCAAGCCGAGACGACCGACGGCCTCGACGTGTGCTTCGTCGGCGTGCCGCTCGACCTCGGCACGTCGAACCGCTCGGGCTCGCGCTTCGGCCCGCGCCAGATCCGCACCGAATCCGTGCTGCTGCGCCCGTACAACATGGCCACCCGCGCCGCACCGTTCGATTCGCTGCAGGTGGCCGACATCGGCGACGTCGCGACCAACCCGTACGACCTGAAGGACTCGGTGCGCCGCATCGAAGAGGCATACGACGAGATCGTCGCGAACGGCTGCCGGCCGATCACGCTCGGCGGCGACCACACGATCGCGTGGCCGATCCTGCGCGCGCTGCATAAGAAGTACGGCAAGGTCGCCGTCGTCCACGTCGACGCGCACGCGGACGTGAACGACACGATGTTCGGCGAGAAGATCGCGCACGGCACGCCGTTCCGCCGCGCGGTGGAAGACGGGCTGCTGCAATGCGACAAGGTCACGCAGATCGGCCTGCGCGGCACCGGCTACCACGCGGACGATTTCGACTGGTGCCGCCAGCAGGACTTCACCGTCGTGCAGGCGGAGGAATGCTGGAACAAGTCGCTCGCGCCGTTGATGGCGCAGGTGCGCGAACGCGTCGGCGATACGCCGGTGTATCTCAGCTTCGACATCGACGGCCTCGACCCGTCGTTCGCGCCCGGCACCGGCACGCCGGAAATCGGCGGCCTCACCGTGCAGCAGGGCCTGGAAATCATCCGCGGGATGAAGGGCCTGAACATCGTCGGCGCGGATCTCGTCGAAGTCGCGCCGCCGTACGATCCGACCGGCACCACCGCGCTCACGGGCGCGAACCTCGCGTTCGAGATGCTCTGCGTGATGCCGGGCGTCGCCTACCGCTAACCCGACCGACCTCGACAGGATGAACCTCATGTCTACCGCCGAGCTTTCCCCTTCCGCCGCGACGTTCGTGCTGCCCGCCGCCCGCATCGCCGGGCAGTCCGTGCACACGCATTCCGACAAGGCGGGCGCACCGATCTTCAACGCGTCGACCGGCGACGCGATCGGCTGGCAGGAATTCGCGACGGCCGCGCACGTCGACGCCGCGGTGCGTGCCGCGCGCGACGCATTCGCCGGCTGGCGCGACACGCCGCCGGCCGAACGCGGCCGGATGCTCGCGACGATCGCCGAACGCGTCGAGGCATCGCGCGACCGCCTGGCGGCGCTGCAGATGCAGGTGAGCGGCAAGCCGCCGTTCGAGGCCGAGGCCGATGTCGGCGACGTCGCCGCCACGTTCGCGTACTACGCGAAGCTGTGCGAAGACCCGGCACTGTTCGCGGCCGAACCGGTCGCGCTGCCGAGCGACGCCGTCACGGCCGAACGCTTTTACGACGCGGTCGGCGTCGCGGCGCTCGTCATGCCGTGGAACTTCCCGATGGTCACGACCGCGTGGAAGCTCGCGCCCGCGCTCGCGGCCGGCTGCGCGGTCGTGCTGAAGCCGTCCGAACTCACGTCGCCGACCGAGCACGCGCTGCTCGAGATCGTCGAGCAAGCGGGGCTGCCGGCCGGCGTCGTCAACGTCGTGAACGGCGGCGCCGAGGTCGGCGCGGCGCTGACCGCGCATCCGCTGATCGACAAGATTTCGTTTACCGGCAGCACGGCGGCCGGCCGCAAGGTCATGCAGGCCGCGGCCGTCGACATGAAGCGCGTGACGCTCGAACTCGGCGGCAAGTCGTCGCTGATCGTGCGCGACGACGCCGATCTCGACGTCGCGGTGTCGCTCGCGGTTGCGGGCGCGTTCACGAACGCGGGCCAGATGTGCTCGGCCACCGCGCGCATCCTCGTGCACGACAGCGTGTACCGCAGCTTCATGGCCGCGTTCGAGACGGCCGTGCGTGCGCTCGTCGTCGCGCCGCCCGCCGCGGAACAGGTCGCGATGGGGCCGCTGATCTCGGCCGCGCAGCGCGCGCGCGTCGAAGCGATGCTCCAGCACGGCATCGAGGCGGGCGCACGCGTCGCCTTCAGCGGCCGGGTGACGGATGCCGGCGGTGCGGGCTTCTTCATGGCGCCCGTCGTGATCGCCGAGCCCGCCACCGACAACCCGCTGTGGACCGACGAAGTGTTCGGCCCCGTCGCGTGCGTGAAATCGTTCCGCACCGACGACGAAGCGATTGCGCTCGCGAACGACACGCGCTACGGGCTCGTCGCGACCGTCGTGACGCGCGATGCCGGTATCGCGAAGCAGTTCCAGCAGCGCGTGCGGGCGGGGCTCGTGTGGATCAACGCACCGCAGCTGATCTATCCGCACGTGTGCTGGGGCGGGTTCGGGCTCAGCGGAATCGGCCGCGAACTCGGCGTCGCGGGGCTGCGCAGCTATCAGGAACTGCGCCACGCGATGCGCGCGATCGACTGACCAGTGCGGCCGTTCGGGCCGTTGGCGGCACCGTGTCTCTGCGCGGTGCCGCTTTTTTTTGTTCTTCGGGGAGAGCGCCGGAGTGTTCGACGTGCGCCGATCATGGGATTTCACGGCGCGTGAGCAACCCTCAGTGCGACAGCTCGGCGGCATGGTCGTGCTCGCGAAGCTGGCCCGGAATCGCGCACTGCGCGAGCCCCCCCGCGTCGATCCACGCACGCGTGCGTTCCGCGGCCTTGTCGATCAGCTGCGCACACTGCGAGTAATCGTATGACGACACGTCGAGCGGACAGAGCGGCGGCACGACGTGGATTTGCGCGCGTGCCCCGTACAACTCCAGATCGCGCACCAGTTGCCGCGCGATCACGAGCGTCAGCGCGTGCGTCGCATGCGCGATCGCGCTGCGCGGCGGTACGCGCAACGCGCAGGCGAACCCGGCCGGCAGCACGACGATCCGCTTGACGCCGAGCGCGATCGCAACGGAGATCGGCGTATTGTTCGCGACGCCGCCGTCGACGAGTTCCACGCCGCCGATGCTGACCGACGGAAACACGCCGGGAATCGCCGCGCTGGCCTGCACGGCATCCACGACCGGGCCGGCGGACAGCACGACTTCCCGGCCGTTCAGCACGTCGGTCGCGACGATGTGGAGCGGCAACGCGGCCTGCTCGATCCGCCGGTACGGCAGGTTCCTTTCCAGCAGCAGGCGCAGCGCATCGGCCTCGACCAGATGCGGCCGGTTGTGCAGCAGCATCGCGACGAGGCTGCGCATCGAGAACGGCATGATGTCCTGGCGGCGGATCCGGCACCACAGCGCGGCGAGCATCGCGACGCCGTCCGCATCGGGCCGGCCGGCGAAATAGGCGGCGTTGATCGCGCCCGCCGACGCGCCGACGACGCAATCGGGCCGTTCGCCGCTCGCGACCAGCTCGCGGAGCATGCCGACCTCGATCGCGCCGAGACTGCCGCCGCCGGCGAACACGAAGGCGGTCGAGGAAGTGGGATCGGACGTCACGGTGCGCCCTCCTGCGGTTGGCTGCGACGGTGCTTTCTCCATGATGGATCGTGCGGCGCCCCGGATGTCCTGATGAAAACCCTGCCGGCCTGCGAACCCGGCTGGCGATGCGCCGCGTTCCCCGGCATTCCGCGCGAAGCCTTCCGTGGCGATGGGTGCGTCATTCGCCGCCGTGTTTCCCGGCCGCATCCATACGGAAATTCACGCGAAGGCGCGCAATTTTTGACTTCGATCAAGCAAATCGCGCCTACCGCCGCTCGCAAACGTGTGCCGCGCGTGAATCGCGCGCGCTACGTGGAATCACGGGTTCAGTCGCCCCGGCGACCGCCGTTATTGCATCAACACCCACCGACCGGCATCGCGTTGCGATACATCGGGACGGCCGCCGGAATCGCATTCGACACGCAACGATCCGGCGCCGTCGCGGGCATGGAGCGGGATGGCCGGACGTCCCGCCCGCTTTTCGACAACAGATGCGGCAGCGCGAGTCGCGCAAGAGGTAATCATGTTTGTAGCCATCGGGTGGATCGTCGTGATCGGATCGGTGATCGGCAGTTTTGTCGGCGTGGGCGGCCATTTGCCGGCCTTGCTGCAACCGTTCGAACTGCTGTGCATTTTCGGCGCCGCTCTGGGTGCGTTCGTCGTCAGCAATCCGGTCGCGACGCTGAAGAAGACGATCAAGAGCCTGCCGACCTGTTTCAAGGGCGGCGGCTATACGAAACAGCAGTACGTCGAACTGATCGCGCTGCTGTACGAGCTGCTGCAGAAGGCGCGCAAGGACGGCATGATGGCGCTCGAGGCCGACGTCGATGCACCCGAACAAAGCCCGCTGTTCCAGAAGTATTCGCACGTGCTCGAAGACCATCACCTGCTCGACTTCATCGTCGATTATCTGCGGATGATGTCGGGCGGCAACGTGAACGCGCTGGAGATGCAGGACCTGATGGACGAAGAACTGCATACGCACCATGCGGAGGCGTCCGTCGCGGCCAACGCGATCCAGAAGATGGCGGACGGCCTGCCGGCGTTCGGCATCGTCGCGGCGGTGATGGGTGTCGTGCATACGATGGGCTCGGTCGGCGCGCCGCCCGCCGTGCTCGGCAAGATGATCGCCGGCGCGCTCGTCGGCACGTTCCTCGGCATCCTGCTCGCATACGGCTTCGTCGGCCCGCTCGCGGATCTGCTCAATGCGAAGGGCCGCGCCGCGGCCAAGCCGTTCCAGTGCGTGAAGGCCGTGCTGCTCGCGTCGATGAGCGGCTACGCGCCGGCGGTGGCGGTGGAGTTCGGCCGCAAGGTGCTGTTCACGGCCGATCGCCCGAGCTTCAAGGAGCTCGACGAGGCCGTCCGCGCGACGAAGTCGCCCAGGCCCGCATAACGGAGGCGCCATGGCCGACCATCGCTCCAACCCGTCGAAACAGTCCGCATCGGCACCGCTCGTCGTCGTGCGCCGCAAGAAAGGCGAGGACCACGACGCCCACCACGGCGGCGCCTGGAAAATCGCCTACGCCGATTTCGTCACGGCGATGATGGCGTTCTTCCTGCTGATGTGGCTGCTCGGCTCGGTGTCCAAGTACGACAAGCAGGGGATCGAGGATTACTTCAACACGCCGCTGTCGACGCTCCTGTCCGGCGGGAAAGACGCACAGGCGCCGCGCCCGAGCATCGTGCAGGGTGGCGGCCGCGACCTGTCGGACCCGGCGCCGGCCATCGACGCGAAAGCGCAACCGGTGCCGGCCAGCTCGCCCGCGGCCGCTGCCGACATCGTCGATACGCAAAAGCTCGAGCGCCTGAAGGCGAAGCTGACCGCGGCGATTGCACAAAGCCCGTCATTGCGCGCGTACCAGGACCAGATCCGGATCGCGATCACTCACGAGGGCTTGCGCATCGAGATCGTCGATTCGCTCAAGCGCCCGATGTTCGCGTCGGGCAGTTCGCAACCCGAAGGGTATGCCACCGCCATCCTCACCCAGATCGGTACGGCACTCGACGATGTCGACAACCGCGTGTCGATTGCGGGCCATACCGATTCGACGCCGTATCGCGACGGCCCCACGGGCTATTCGAACTGGGAGCTCTCCAGCGATCGCGCGAACGCCGCGCGGCGCGCGCTGGTCGCGGGCGGATTGCGGGAAGAAAAGCTGCTCCAGGTGCGCGGGCTCGCGGATGTCCTGCCGCTCGACCGGAACGTCGCGGACGAGCCGACCAATCGCCGCATCAGCATCCTCGTGATGAACAATGTCGCCGAGCAGGCGTTCTTTCGGGACGGCGGCAGGACGACCGTGGACGAATCGGCCGGCGCCCGGGCCGCCGTGCTGCCGGCGGCGCTCACGCGGCCGCATTAGGCGCGGGCGTATTCACGAACGCGGGCGGATGTGCCCGATGGGGGCCGGGCGCCGCGCGCAGCCCTTGTGCGACAGCGTGGTCCTCGGCGTCGCGGTCGCGTTCGGAACGGTCGGGCGCGACATCGACAGGCTCGGGCGGTTGTTGGGGCGGTTGTTGGGGCGGTTGTTGGGGCGGTTGTTGGGGCGGTTGTTGGGGCGGTTGTTGCGGCTGTTGCTCGGGCCGTTACGAAGGCCGTTGCGAAGGCCATTGCGAGGGCCGTTACCAGGGCCGCTGACGGCACCATGTCTCGTGCACGGTGCCGTTTTTTTTGCGCACTCGATATGTTCCGCAGAATATATCGCAACCAGCACTTCCGGAGATTCGCCATGCCCCGCACGCCGACGGATCGCGCCCCGCAGCGCACCGCACGGGAACAGCCGCTCGCGCACAAGATCAGTGCGCTCAGGCCGCTGTCGAGCGACGCACGTGCGCAGCAGGTCACGGATGTCGTCGACGCGTTCCGGCGCCTGCGCGGCAGCGTCGTGCGCTTCATCCGGCTGTTCTCGGCTGCGCACGCTGAAAACGCGCAGGACGATGCGCTGTCCGCGATGGGCTTTCGTGAACTGCTGTCCACGCTCGAAGACGACGCACGCACTGCCCGCTTCACGCGCCTGCCCGAACTCGAACGGGCGATCGGCCAGGCGCGCCGCCTCGAACGCACACGCGACGACGTGTTCTCCGATTCGTTCAGCAACGACCCGGCAGCGATGCGCGACGCGGTCGCCGCGCTGGAGCGCGTCGACGTGCTGTTCGTCGGGCTGTGCGTCGAGTACGTGATGGAGCGGCACGCGCCGGCATCGCGCCTCGTTTCACCGTCCGCCCCGGCATCGCCCTCCGCCGCCCTGCTGCTCACCGACCGCCCAACCGCGCTCTGCTGACCGCACCACGCCGCGCCGCACCACACCGCACCACACCGCATTACCCGGTGATTTCCCCCCGAATTTCGTTCGTTATATCCCGTGGTATATTTCGCGAATCTTTCGCGCATCCGTCCCCGGCCCGACCATGCCGGACAGAGGTCAACATGCACGTTCCGCCCTTTCGCCTTGCCCGCACGGCCGATCTCTCGTCGCCCGGCGGTAATCTGCCCGCGGCAACCGGCACGCGGGTCGACGCATGCTGCGCGCCGTCGCGCGCGCAACTGACCGAGCTGAAGCGCCGCACGCGCCTGTCCGAGCTCGATGCAAACCTGCACTGTTCGATCATCGGCACCTGCCTGACCACGCACGAGCTGCGCAGGCTCGTGCCGAAATACACCGACCTCGACCGCCAGCACGCGACCGACCTCGACATCCATCACGCCGCCGTCGAGCTCGCGATCGACGGCACGGCCGGCGCCAAGGCATTGCACAAGGCGCTCGACGAGCGTTACGCCGGCGCAATCCGCGCATTCGACAGCGCACCGGATGCGGATGACCTCCTTGCGCGCTGGAAGGATGCGCTGAAGAGCGGCGACATCCCGCCCGCCTACTGGGCGCTGATGACGCATCCGCGCACGACGATGGCCGTGCGCCAGGCCGCGTTCGGCGACCTGCACATGCTGTCGCACCTGGTCGGCGCGGCCAATCGCGCCGATATCCGGCGGCTGGTCGCGCTGGAGGAGGAGAATGCGGCGCTGCACGCGAAGATCGACCGGCAGCAGGCGCGCCTGCAAGAAATGAGCGCGCAGCGCGACGCAGCACTGCAGGAGCGGGATGCCCTCGTTGCGCGCCGGAACGCACAGCCGCCGGCGGCTGAAAGCGCATTGCGCGACGAAGTCCACGAACTGCGCGAGGCACTGGCCGCGCGCGATGAGCGACTCGCACTGCACACGAGCCGCCGCGAGGCGGCCGAGCAGCGGATCGCCGCGGAACAGGCGAGCGCACGCGCGATGCGTGCACGGCTCGACGACCTGATGGCGATGGTGAAGACGCTGCGCGCCGAAGCGAGCGCGATCGAACAGGCGGTGCAGGCGTCGGCGGACGATCCCGCCGAACACGCGGCCGATCCGCTGTCGATCCTGCGGGGCACGCGTCTGGTCTACGTCGGCGGACGCCCGGGCTCGAACCGTGCGATCAGGCGGATCGTCGAAACGGCGGGCGGTGACGTGACGCTGCATGACGGCGGTATCGAGGATCGCAAGAGCCTGCTGGCCGCCGCGCTACCGGGCGCGCACATGGTCGTGTTCCCGGTCGACTGCATCGACCACGATTCGATGAACCTGCTCAAGCGCATCTGCGAACGCCACCACGTCGCGTACTACCCGCTGCGGACGGCCAGCGCCGCCAGCTTCGTCGAACTGATCGGGCGGCTCGATGCACAGGCGCGCGACGTCATGGCGCCGGATGCCGCCGCCGGCGGCACGCCGCGCTTCTGCCTGCGGCACGGCTAGACCTGATTCGCTTCGACGCGCTCCTTCTGCCCTTCAGCGGGTCGATGCAAGCGCGTCGTCGGCGTCAACAGGCCCCGCGCTTCAGCGCCGCACCATTTTCGTGAGCGCGGCGATTTCGTCGGCACACGCCGCGTAGGCGCGCGCCTCGATCCCGCGATAGAGGCGGATGATCTCCTCGCCGACCGGCGTGAGCACGCTGCCGCCACCGCTCTGCCCGCCATGCTCGGACACCGTCGCCGGCGATTTCAGCGAGCGGTTCAGCTCGTCCATCAGCAGCCACGCACGCCGGTACGACATCTTCAGGCTGCGCGCCGCCGCCGAAATCGAACCGTGTTCGTGCACGGCTTCGAGCAGCGCGACCTTGCCCGGGCCGAGCGCGATCGTGTCGGCCTGCTGGATACGCATCCTGAATCGCACTTCAGGCTTGGGGTGTGCCGGTGTCTTCATGTTGTACTGCCCTTTGAACGATGCGGGCAAGCATACACGATGGCCGATGCGACGCATGCCGGCCGCCCGCGCGCCGGTTCA
Organism: Burkholderia sp. HAN2018; assembly: GCF_024704855.1. NCBI lineage: Bacteria > Pseudomonadati > Pseudomonadota > Betaproteobacteria > Burkholderiales > Burkholderiaceae > Burkholderia > Burkholderia sp. HAN2018. Next base: position 96,453 of record NZ_QOBB01000001.1, read on the forward strand.
GACCTCGAGCACGCGGGCGACGATGCCGGCCAGCCGCTTAACATGGCGCGGCGCGGGCAGGAGGTCGGCGCCCGAGAACAGCAGCGGCGCGCCGTCGTCGATCGACAGCGGCGCGTCGCCGCATTCGAACGCGACGATCACGTGTTCGCCGACCGGCGTATTGAACAGTTCATGCCAGGAAAACGTGACCGCGTAACCGTCGTGCGCATGCGCGATGAACACCATGCGCTTGAAGTCGCCCGGCGTGTCGTTGCGCAGCCCGGCCGCGTCGAGCAGGTCCTTCAGCCGTGCGCCGCGATACGGCGCGACCGAGCGGATGAAGCGATTCGTCGTGAAGCAGCGCAGGTCGAACGGCTCCGCCGCCGCGCTCGCGTGCCGGCGCAGATCGTCGAGCGTCACCGTCATCGGCCGCACGAATGCGCCCGTCAGCGCGACCGAGCCTGCCGCCGCCGGTTGCACGTGTTGCACGTGTTGCACGTGTTGCGCCTGTTGCACCTGCTGCGCCGAAAGCGCCGCCGTCCCTGCCCTCTCCATCGCCCGCCTCCATGACGGCCTGCCGGTGGGCAGGCCTGCGTCGTATCGGCGGATATATTACGCCGGGAAAAAACCGGCCGGCGGAATGCGCGCCGCATGGGCGGCATAACGCCGGCCGATCGTGCCCGGCGCTACGACAGCACGATGTTCTTGATGACCTTCTTCAGGCTCTTGAAGCTGTCGACCGATTCCGCCTTCGCGTCCGTCACCAGTGCGCCGATCCGCGCCGGCTCGCAGAAGCTGATCCGGCTGTTCGTGCCGAGCTTGCTGAAATCGGCCAGGATCGCGACGTCCGCCGCGTTGCTCACCATCGCGCGCGCCACTTCGGTTTCCATCCGGTCGTAATTGGTCGCGCCGCGGACGGCATCGACGCCGACCGGCGACAGCAGCGCGAGGTCGGCGCGATAGCGGAAGATCTCGGCGACCGTGCCGTCGCCGACGGTCGCGGCCGCACGGGTGCCGATCATCCCGCCGAGCAGGATCGTCTCGTTCCTCGCCTGCCCCGGGTCGCTCGACCGCATCTTCAGCGCGACGTCGATCGAGTTCGTGACGATCGTGAGGCCCGACAGCTTCGCCAGTTCCTCGGCCAGCAGCGTCGTGGTCGTGCCCGCATCGATGAACAGCGTCTGCGAGCCCGTGACCAGCCTGGCCGCCGCGCGCGCGATCGCCAGCTTCGCCTTCACGTGGGTCTGCGCGCGTTCGGCGATCGGCGCTTCGTCGCCCACCTGCACCGCGCCGCCGTGCACGCGCTTCAGTTCACCGAGCGCCTCGAGATCGACGAGATCGCGACGCACGGTTTCCCGCGACACGTTCAGGTCGGCCATGATCCGGTCGGTGGAAACCCGCTGCATCTTCGATAACAGAAGCCGGATCCTCTGGTATCGCTCTTCTTGCCACATGGAATGTCCTCGGAGTGAACGTCAATGTTATTCGAACGGCGAACTACGCAGCGCTCTCCTCCAGTTTTTTGATGCCGACGAGGGTCTGCAGGGATTGACGCACCGCCTGGCACTCGCTGCTCGTCATCTTCGAAAACACCACGTGGATGCGGTCGTCGTCCGGCGCGGCGTCGTCCTGTTCGATGATGAACCGGACGATGCGCGCCTGGTCGATGCCGGGCATCGCCTGCAGCGACGTCAGCTTCACGGCGCCGCGGCTCGCGAGGATACGCACGCCCCAGCGCTGCCGCGTTGCGAACAAGCGCTTCTCGATCGGCTTCAGGCCGGCCAGGATCGCGAGCACGATCGCCGTCGCGGCAATCGCGGCCACATACATGCCGCCGCCCACGGCCAGCCCGACCGCCGCCACGACCCACAGGCTCGCCGCGGTCGTCAGGCCGCGGATGATCTCACCGCGCAGCATGATCGAACCGGCGCCGAGGAAGCCGATGCCCGATACCACCTGCGCGGCGACGCGCGACGGGTCCAGCGACACGTTCTTCGCGTTCTGGACATCCGCGAAGCCGAACGCCGACACGACCATCACGAGCGCGGCGCCCACCGCCATCAGCATGTGGGTGCGCAATCCGGCCGCCCACGACAGGCGCTCGCGCTCGATGCCGACGAGGCTGCCGAGCAATGCCGCCAGCAACAGGCGGGACACGATTTCCAGCTGACTGATCATTCGAAGTCTCCTTGCTTTGCCTGGTCCATCCGATGAGGCGCGGCCCGCATGGGGCCGCCGTCCGGTTCTTCCTGCCTGCCCCGCCCGTTGCCGCACCCGGCACCCGGCGAGTTGTATTTTTGTGCGATCTTGCGATTTTGTGCGTTCTAATATACGGTACGAAAAACTGCAAAGCCAGACCCAAGTTCGTTTGTTTCATCCGATCGGCACGATCAATCGTCAGACCATTCAGGCAACACGATCCGGAACACTTGCTTAGGAGACCAACATGATGAAGAAGGCATGGATGCTGGCCGCAACCCTGCTGGCGGCGCTGGCGACGGCCCCCGCTCACGCATCGGAAGGCGACGTCTGCAAAAAGGTGACGCTCGGCGACGTCGGCTGGAGCGACATCGCGGCCACCACAGGCGTCGCGATGATGCTGCTCGACGGACTCGGCTACGAGGCGACCAAGACGATCGCGTCGCCGCCGATCGTGCTGGCCGGCGTGAAGAAGGCGCAGATCGACGCGTTCCTCGGCTACTGGGATCCGAGCATGACGCCGACGGTGAAGCCGTTCGTGGACGCCGGCGCCGTCCACCAGTTGCCGGAGCCCAACCTGGTCGGCGCGCGCTATACGCTGGCCGTGCCGCAATACGCATCCGACAAGGGGCTCAAGCGCTTCGCCGATATCGCCAGGTTCCGCGACCAGCTGGACGGCAAGATCTACGGGATCGGCGCCGGCAACAACGGCAACGCGCTGATCCAGCGAATGATCGACAAGAACGAGTTCGGGCTCGGCGGCTTCAAGCTGGTCGAATCGAGCGAGGCCGGCATGCTCGTGCAGGTAACGCGCGCCGTGCAGGAGCACCGGATGATCGTGTTCCTCGCGTGGGAGCCGCATCCGATGAACATCGACTACCGGATCACCTATCTCGACGGCGGCGACACCGTGTTCGGCCCGAACTACGGCTCGGCGAAGGTCTACACGCTCGTCACGCCCGGCTATCTCGAACGCTGCCCGAACGTCGGCCGGCTGCTGACCAACCTGAAGTTCACGACCGACGAAGAAAACCAGCTGATGGTGCCGATCATGAATCACGCGGACCCGGTCGCGGTGGCCAGGGAATGGGCGAAGAAGCATCCGGGCGTGCTGTCGAAGTGGCTCGACGGCGTGACGACCATCGACGGAAAGAATGCGAAGGATGCGATCGAGAAGCTGATCGGCGCATGAGCCTGCAAGACAAGGAACCCGGCATGTACAAGAATCTCGCGCTGTTCGATCTCGACCACACGCTGCTGCCGCTCGACAGCGACCAGGCCTGGGCCCGCTTCATCTCGCGGGTCGGCTGGCGCGAGGACGACGCGCACGCCGCGCTGATCGACGAGCACTACGGTCATTACGCAGCCGGCACGCTCGACATGAACGCGTATCTCGCCGTGACGCTCGCGCCGCTCACCCGCTATCCGCGCAAGGTGCTCGAGCGCTGGCATGCGCGGTTCATGGACGAAGTGATCCGTCCGGCGATCACGCCGCAGGCGCGCGAGCTGGTCGGGCGGCATCGCGAAAACGGCGATCTCTGCTGCATCGTGACGGCGACCAACGTCTTCGTCACGCGGCCGATCGCAGCCGAATTCGGCATCGAGCACCTGCTCGGCATCGAACTCGATACCGACGACGGCACGCCGGACGGCGCGTTTACCGGGCGCAGCACCGGCGTGCCGAGCTTCCGCGAAGGAAAGATCGTGCGCACGACCGCGTGGCTGGAATCGCTCGGCTACGCGCCGTCGGATTTCGAGCGCACCTACTTCTACAGCGACTCGATCAACGACGTGCCGCTGCTGGATTACGTCACGCATCCTGTCGCCACCAATCCCGATTCGAGGCTTTTGCAGGTGGCAGGCACGCGCGGGTGGCCTGTCATGAAGTTGTTCTGATTCGGGCGATATTCTCTGCTGTCCATTTTCATGTCGGGAGGGGTAATGAAATACGGAACACGCAGCAACGGCCTCGATCATTCAGGAATCCGATTCGAGTCGAGTCGAAAGCATGTCGTCAGGTCGCGCCGTTCGGAAAGCCGCTTTCCGCACTGGCGCGGCGTTTTCATGATCGCGCTGCTGTGCACGCTGGCCGCTTGCGGCGATGGCGACTCGGGCACCGCGGCCAACGTGGCGGCCGCGCGCGCGGCCGCACCGGGTTCGGCATCCACGCCCGTCCTGCACTGCGCGAGCGCGTGCCACTGACCGACGCTGGCCCCGGAGCCAGCCATCCACGACAGAGAGCGATCATGCAAAACAAACCCACGACACGACGTCAGTTCCTCGCCGATGCGTTGAAGCTCGCCGGCGCGACCGCGATCACGGGCATGCTGCCCGAAAGCATCGCGCGCGCCCAGGCCATTCCGGCAGCCACCGTCACCGGCACGATCCAGGACGTGAAGCACGTCGTGATCCTGATGCAGGAAAACCGTTCGTTCGACCACTACCTCGGCACGCTGGGCGGCGCGCGCGGCTTCGGCGACCCTCGGCCGGTCGTGATTTCGAGCGGGTATCCGGTGTGGCGCCAGCCCTGGCTGACGTCCTACGTGTTTCCGTTCAACCCGTCCCCGCCCTCCGGCACGGCGAACGGCGACACCTACTACGGCGACCTGGACCACAGCTGGAGCGGCACGCACAGTGCCTGGAACAACGGCCGCTACGACAACTGGGCCGACGCGAAGACCAGCGGCACGATGTACTACTTCACGCAGAAGGACATCCCGTTCTACTACGCGCTGGCGAGCGCGTTCACGGTGTGCGACGCGTACCACTGCTCGATGCTCGGCCCGACCGACCCGAACCGCCTGTATCTGTGGACCGGGTGCTGCGGCAACGTCGCCGGTTACTCGCCGTACACGACGAACACGATGACGGGCACCGGCTGGACCACGATGCCGGAGCGCCTGAACACGGCCGGCGTGACGTGGAAGTTCTATCAGGACAAGGGCAACGGCCTGGATGCCGCACATGGCTACGGCGAATACAACGGCTCCAAAAGCGATCTCTGGTGGAACGGCAATTACGGCGACAACGTCATCCTGAACTTCAAGCAATACCAGAACCTCGGTGCAGGCGATCCGCTCGCGCCGGCGCTCAACGGCACGCAGATCGACCCGTCAGGCGGCGGCAAGGAATACGATACGAACCTCTTCAGTCAGCTGCGGGCCGACGTCGCCAACGGCACGCTGCCGCAGGTATCGTGGATCGCCGCGCCCTATGCATACTGCGAGCACCCGTCGTGGGCCGCGAGCGGCGGCGAATGGTACGTCAGCAGCGTCCTCGATGCGCTGACGTCGAATCCGGCGGTGTGGGCCAGCACGGTGCTGCTCGTCATGTACGACGAGAACGACGGGCTGTTCGATCACATGCCGCCGGCCGTCCCGGCCAGTTCCGCTGCCGGCACCGGCCGCTCCACGGTCTCGACGGCCGCCGAATTCGTCTCCGGCAGCGGCGCCGCATCGGACGGCTCGGCGAGCGGCGACGTGCCGATCGGGCTCGGCCCGCGCGTGCCGATGTTCGTGATCTCGCCGTGGTCGAAGGGCGGCAAGGTCAATTCGCAGGTCTTCGATCACACATCGGTGATCCGCTTTCTGGAAGCGCGCTTCGGGCTACAGGAAACCAACATCACGCCGTGGCGACGCACGGTCTGCGGCGACCTGACGTCGGCCTTCGATTTCTCGAACGCCGACCGGACGGTTCCCGCGATCCAGCCGCCGGCAAGCAACATGAACCCGAACGGCCCGGCCGTCCCGATCCCCTACCCGACCACCACCGCGGTGCCGGCGCAGACGGCCGGCCGCAGCACCGCCTGCCGCCTGCCCTACGAGTTTTTCGTGCAAGGCAAGGTCAACCGCGCCGGCAATGCGCTGTCGCTGACGATGACCAACACCGGCACCGCCGGCGTCCACCTGCAGGCGTGGGTCGACGGCACGAGCACGATCCCCCGGCACTACACGATCGCGGCCGGCGCGGGCCGGTGCGCGAACCTGTCGGATTCGCTCGCGCTGAATGCCGGCGGCAGCTACGACTATTCCGTCTACGGCCCGAACGGCTTCCTGCAGACGTTCCGCGGCAGCATCGGTTCGTCCGGCAACACGGGATCGACCGCCGAAGTCAGCCTGTGCTACGACGTGGCCAACGGCAACGTGCAGATCACGCTCGACAACTCCGCCGGCTCGGCCGCGACGACGTTCCAGCTCACCGACAACGCGTACGGCATGAACACGCGGCAGTCGGTCACCGTCGCCGCCGGCGCGACGCAAGCCGTCACGTGGTACGGCGACGGCGGCTGGTACGACGCCAGCATCCGCGACGCGAACGATCCGAATTTCCTGCGCCGGGTAGCCGGCTGCGTGCAGACGCAATCCGGCACCCTGCTCACGGATTCGGCGATCGGCAATACCGGCAAGAAGTTCGTCGCGTCGCTCGCGTCGCAGGGCTCGACGTTCGGCACGCTGCGGTTCGACTACGTTGCGCCGCCGTGGAGCCACAGCCCGAAGAACTGGGTGGGCATCTTCGCGCATGGCGCGCAGCCGACCAAGGGCAGCTACAAGTCGTGGGCGTACCTGCCGAAGAGCACCGGCTCGCTGCTGTTCTCGTCCACGGCCAACAGCACGCTGGCGTCGGGGCAGTACGACGCGTGGTATCTGTTCGACGACGGCTACACGCCGCTCGCGGGGCCCGTCACGATCAACATCTGACGGTGGCCTGACCGTGCCGCGCCGGCCGCCTGCATGGGGCCGGCACGCATTCGGGCGCGACGTGCCGCGTTGCGCCCGAATGCGTTTCCCTTCGCCCTGCCCGCGCGACAGGCGCTACACGAGCGGATCCTCGTGGAACGCGCCGAACGGCCGCGTCGGGTGTGCGATCCGGATTTCGAGGATCCACAGCCCGGCCGCCTGCGCGGCATCGAAATCGCCGAGGTTGCCGGCCGTGTAGATCAACCGGTGCAGGGTCGCGCTTCGTCGCGCCCGACAGCAAAAACGGGCGCTCCGATGGAGCGCCCGCTCGCGGGTGAGGCCGATCAGAACTTGTGACGCAGGCCGATCCGCGTGACGAACTGCGTGTTCGCGCCCGCGTTGCCGATGAACGAACCCGACGAGCCGATCTCCGCCTGCACCGGCACCGCGCGGCCATTGATCGTATTGCTGCCCGACGCCTTCTGATAGGCCGCGCTCACGTAGACGTCCGTGCGCTTCGACAGCGCATAGTCGACCGCGGCGTTGACCTGATGCCACTTGCCGTCGAAGCGGCCGTCGAGCTTCGAGAACGTATAGCCGAGGCCGCCGCTCAGGGCCGGCGTGAACGCATAGCGGCCGCCGATTTCGTAGTTGTTCAGCTTCGACGATTCGCCCGACAGCGGCACGAACTTCGTATGCGTCCAGTTCGCCCACACGAGGGCCGCCGCGATCGCATAACGCGCGCCGACGCCGACCGTCTCGAGATCGCGCAGCCCCTGCGTGTTGACGTTCGCGATGCTGACGCCGAACGCGGGCGTCGCGCCGTTCGGGAAGCGGATGTTCGTGTACGCGGCGCCGATGCCGAACGGCCCCTGCGCATAGTTCGCGCCGAAGCTGTACGCGCTCGACGAACCCTGCGAACCGTTCGCGCCGGTCGTGGTCGGCGTGCCCGCGAACTGCGTCGAATTCGAGAAGCCGTACATCGCGCCGAACGTGAGGCCCGCAAAGTTCGCGCTCTGGAACTTCACGGCGTTGTTGATGCGGCTCGACGTCAGCTGGTCGAGATCGTTGATGTGATACGCGTAGTTGCCGGCCGGCGTCTGGCTGCCCATCGCGTAGTTCGCGCCGATGTAGTCGGTCGAGAACGAATACTGGCGGCCGAACGTCAACGAGCCGATCCCGTTCTTCGACAGCCCGACGAACGCCTGCCGGCCGAACAGCGCACCGCCCTGGCCGATCGAGCCGTCACCGCTGCTGAAGCCGTTCTCCAGCACGAACAACGCCTTCAGCCCGCCGCCGAGATCCTCGGTCCCGCGAATGCCCCAGCGGCTGCCCGACGCGACGCCGTCACCGTACTTGACGAGCTTGCCGTGGCCGCCCGACGTCGCGACCTTGTTCGAATACGTGATACCCGCATCGATCAGCCCGTAGAGCGTGACGCTGCTTTGCGCGTGCGCGGCGGTGCCGAACATCCCGAGTGCGGCTGCGGCCGCGATGGTCTTTTTCATGTTCACTTCCTGTTGTTGTCGACGCGCGTCTGCGTCGCAGCGCGACGCGCGGCGTGTTGACGAATCACCGACTGATTGACGAACGCGAGCCACCGGATCGCCGCGCGCACATACACCTCATGCACATGCACGATGCTTCGTTTCGGTACCGGTATGGGCTTGCTGATGTGGCATGCCGCGGGGCGGCCGCCTGTGTTGCAGCGCCTGCGCGCGTGCGCACCGAGTGCGCATGCCGCGACGACGCGTTGCTCCGGCGATGCAGGTCAGAATCTCTTCCGGCTTTCGTGGAGCGGGTGGACGACGTGGCGCCTGACGACGCCACGACCTTCGATATATTTTTCGGAATATATCGAGTTGTCACGAAACGGTAAACAATTATTCGGGTTCCTGTCGTCTTTCCTCCACAGGCGGCCGACGGTCACCCGGATCGAAGTCGCGACGCACGACGGCCCGCATCGCGTCGATGCCGGCGACGGCCTCATGCCGAAATCCAGCATAATCAGGCGGTTGAAAGAGCGCCCTCGCCGGCGCATGCACCCCGCATACGTTTGCGTCGCCATCCGGTTCACGGTTTGCCCGCGTTTCGCCGTCAAGGGAGGAGCCAGTCTGTGCCGGTCTCGCGCACGGCGAACTGTGCGGGCGCAAAAATCCGCGGCACGCACACACTCGATGCGGCGCACCTCACGATGCCGGCGATCGCATCACCGACGACACCACGCCATCCCGCAGAAGACAGGACACCGACACATGGACCGAGCCGAACACATCAGCATCGAACAGACGAGCGCGATTCCCGCCGACGAACTGGATCGATGCGACTTCTCGTTCGACATCGCGTGGGAATTGAACGCGCCGTATCAGGACTTGCTCGATCTGCGCGCGCTGCCGGCGCGCCGCAAGCACTACGGCTTCGATCCGACCGGCTGGGCGGACGGGGCGACCGGCAAAACGGCGCTCTTTCGCGCGACGGCCGGCGGCCGGCTCGCCGGGTTCGTGGCGATCAGCCAGAGCTGGAACGGGATGGCCGAGATCGCGGAGCTGGCCGTCGACCGCCTCAGCCGACGGCAAGGCATCGGACAGTTGCTGCTCGCGGCCGCCGAATCCTGGGCGCGCAGCCACGGGTTCGGCTTCATGCGGCTGGAAACGCAGTCGAACAACATCGCCGCGTGCAGCACCTATGCGCGCTCGGGCTTCGTGCTGGGCGGGCACGATCGCCTGCTGTACGCGGACGACGAGAACGACGGTGAAGTCGCGCTGTTCTGGTACAAGGACCTGCGCGACGGGCAGACCGCACGGATCCGCACGGTCGACCCGGAATCGATGCGGCCGGCGCGCTGACGCACCGCCGAACGCGCGTCATCGCCGGATCTCACGCGCATCACATCCGGATCATGCCCGCGTCGCCACGATGAACAGACGCGGGAACGGCAGCAGCACGGTGCCGTCGGCAAGCGCCGGATAGCCGCCCGGGCCCGCGATCGCGTCGCGATACCGCGCGAGAAACGCCGCGCGCTCGCCGTCGTCGAGCGCCGCGAGGAACGGCCGCAGCGCGCTGCCCTTGAACCATTCGACGACCGCATCGGCACCGCCGCGCAGCGGGTGGTAGTAGGTCGTGCGCCACACGTCCACGCGCGAGCACAGCGGCGACAGCAGCGCGTGGTAATGACGCGCATCGAACCGCTCGGTGCGCGCCGCGCCTTTTAGCTTGTCCGCCCACGGCCCGGCCGCGGCGACCTCGCGCATCAGCCGATGCGCGGGTTCGTCGAGGTTGTCGGGCATCTGCACCGCCAGATGGCCGCCCGGCGCGAGCCGACCGACGAGTGCGGGAAACAGCGTGTCGTGCGCGGGCACCCATTGCAGCACCGCATTCGCGAGAATCAGGTCGTAGCCGCCGGGATCGTCCCACGTGGAAATATCCACGACGTCGAAACGCAGGTCCGGCAGGCGCTTGCGCGCGGCGTCGATCATGTCCGTCGACGCATCGATTCCGTGGACCGTTGCGTCCGGCGCACGCGCGATCAGCGCCTCCGTCGAATTGCCGGGCCCGCAGCCGATGTCGATCGCGGTACGGATCGGCGTGTTCGGCACAGCGGCGAGCAGATCGCGGATCGGCCGCGTGCGTTCGTCCTCGAATTGCACGTACTGGGCCGCGTATCGATCGAGTGGGGTCGTCATGTCGTTCTCCTCGTGGTCGGCGTGGACGGCCGTGCCGCTGCCGGCGTGCGCGGTGCGGGGGGCCGTCGATGCGAAGCATTCTGCGGTCGTCGTGAAGTTCAGTAAAATGAATTTAATATCGTGATTGATTCAAAATTCTGATGAAGATCGATACGCTCGGTGTTCAGGCTTTCGTCGCGATCGCCGACGGCGGCAGCTTCCGGCAGGCGGCCGATACGCTGCACGTCACGCAGACGGCCATCACGCAGCGGCTGCGCAAGCTCGAAACCTTTCTCGGCGTCGCGCTCGTCGAGCGCACCACGCGCCGCACCACCCTCACCGAAATCGGCCGGCGCTTCCTGCCGCAAGCGCGCCGGCTGCTGAACGAGCTGTCCGACGCGCTCACCGAGATTCGCGAAACCGGCCTGAGCCAGCGCGGCGACGTCACGATCGCGTGCGTGCCGACGGTCGGCGTGCAATACCTGCCCCGCATCCTGCGCGCATTCTCCGCGCACCGCCCGCACGATCGCGTGAAGATCCTCGATCACGCGTCGGCGTCGGTCCTGCAGGCCGTGCTGCATCGCGAGGCCGAGTTCGGCATCGGCATCGCCGGCGACCAGCATCCCGAACTGGTCAACGTCCCGCTGACGAGCGACCCGTATGTACTCGTGTGCCGCGACGATCATCCGCTCGCGAAGCGGCGGCGCATTCGCTGGGCCGCCCTGCAACCGCATCCGCTGATCTTCGCCGGCGAAGTGAGCGGCAATCGCGGGCTGCTCGACGGCGCGCTGAAGACGAGCGGCGTGTCGCTGCATTCGTTCTACGAAGTACAACGCAGCTCGACGGCGCTCGGGCTCGTCGCGGAAGGGCTCGGCGCGGCGGTGGTGCCGAAGCTCGCGATCCAGAAGAACGCGTACCCGATGATCCGCACGATCGAACTCGTCGAGCCGGCGGTGTCGCGCACGCTCGTGCTCGTCACGCGCCGGAGCGCGCAACTGTCGCCGGCCGCCCGTGCGCTGTACGACATGATCGTCGAACAGGCGACACCCTCTCGATAGTGACAGTCGCGCGTCACGAAGGCCAAGCCTTCGGGTAGTATCGCGTCACGCGGTCGCGACGAACGGTGCCTACCCGGCGCCGCACGCGTCATGCCGCCGCTGCAACGGCCGTTCCTCACCACCCCTGCACGGAGCACCGCATGGCCTATCGCAACTACCACAAGCGCAAGATTGCAGACCGGGAACTCCATCCCGAAACCCAGATGATGTCGTACGGCTACGATCCGTTCCTGTCGGAAGGATCGGTGAAGCCGCCCGTGTTCCTCACGTCGACGTTCGCGTTCCGCACGGCCGAGGACGGCGCCGAATTCTTCGACGTCGTGGCCGGGCGCAAGCCTTCGCCCGAAGGCGAAGGCGCGGGCCTCGTCTACAGCCGTTTCAATCACCCGAACCTGGAGATCGTCGAGGATCGCCTCGCGTTGCTCGACGATTCCGAAGCCGCCGTCGTGACGTCGAGCGGCATGTCGGCAATCGCCGCGATTCTGCTGACGTTCCTGCGGCCGGGCGACTGCGTCGTCCAGTCCGTGCCGCTGTACGGCGGCACCGAAACGCTGATCTCGAAGTTCCTGCCCGAGTGGGGCATCCGCTCCGAAGTGATCGCCGACGGGCTGTCCACCAGCGCGATCCGCGCCGCGCTCGAAGCGGCCGCGCAAAAGGGCAACGTGCGGATGTGCTACATCGAGACGCCCGCCAACCCGACCAACGCGCTGTTCGACCTCGACGGGCTGCGCAGCGAAATCGATGCGTTCGAAGCGCGGCACGGCTACCGCCCGCTGTCGGTCTGCGACAACACGCTGCTCGGGCCGCTGTATCAGAAGCCGTCGCGGCAAGGCATCGACCTGAGCGTGTACTCGCTGACGAAATACATCGGCGGGCATAGCGACCTCGTCGCCGGCGGCGTGACCGGCACCCGCGACCTGATCACGAAGATCCGCTCGGTCCGCAGCACGCTCGGTTCGCAGCTCGACCCGCATTCGTCGTGGATGATCACCCGCTCGATGGAAACGCTCGTACTGCGCATGCAGCAGGCCGCGCGCAGCGGCAGCGCCGTCGCCCGCTGGCTCGCCGGCAATCCGCATCGCCCGGTGCGCGTGCTGCATCCCGAGCTCATCGACGATCCGGCCTACCAGGCCGTCTACCGGCGCCAGTGCAGCGGGCCCGGCTCGACGTTCGCGTTCATCCTCGACGGCGGCCGCGAGCAGGCATTCAGGTTCATCAACCACCTGACGCTCTTCAAGTCCGCGGTCAGTCTCGGCGGCACGGAGTCGCTGATCTGCCATCCGGCATCGACGACGCATTCGGGCGTGCCGGCCGAAGCGCGCGCAGCGGCCGGTGTGTCGGAAGGGCTGATTCGCGTGTCGGTCGGGCTCGAACATCCGGACGACCTGATCGCCGACCTGTCGTACGCGCTGGAGCATTGCTGACGCGGACGGCGGGTAGCGTGTGCCCCGCGCCGCTGGTACGGGGCACGCTACCGACGCCCGGACGCCGACGTTCGAGCTCCGTCGTCGTGCTCGCTCGAGGATCAACACGATGAACACCACGCGGCATTCGTACCGGATCGCCGATCTGCAAGGCGTGCCGATCGCGACCATGACGATCGTGCAGGAAATCGACAAGCTGGACGCGTTGCCCGATCGCTGCTGCACGGGCCGCGTGTCCGTCGAATTCGAATACCGGGAGTCGCCATTCGGATCGCCCACCCGGGTCAGGAAATTCCCGTTCAGCGAACGGTGGCTTCCGCTCGACGATTCGTCGTTCAAGATGCACATCGGCGACTTCATGCTTCCGCCGGAATTGTGCTGCCGGGGCATCGGCACGCTGTGCTGGTCGGAGATCCATCGAACGCTTCCCCTTCCGCCGGGCTTCTCGCTCCTGCTCGCCGGCAGTCTCAGCGACAAGGACGCAACGATGACCGGCAACATTCTCGGGAAGACGCAAACGATCGACAACATCGAACGCCGGAACGCATTCTGGCGCCGCATGCTGGATCCGGCCCATCAGACGCTCGTATCCGACGCGAACGGCGACGGATATTTCAGAGGCCGGTTCGTCGATCCGGCCACTCACGCCAGCTATACGCCCAAGGCGATCGCCACGAGAATCTGAGCGCGCGACGCACGACGGCCGAACCGGTTCAAAGCACCTTCACCATGAACACGCGCGACGTGCCTTCCGGTTCGCACGGCACTTCGCCGAATGCTTCGTAACCCTGCTTCCGGTAGAAATCCGGCGCCTGGAACGAGATCGTGTAGAGCACCGCCCGCGCGCATCCGCGTCGTTTCGCTTCCGCTTCGGCCTCGCGCAGCAGCCGGCTGCCGAACCCGCCGCCGCGCAGCGATTCGGGCAGGTAGAACAGATCGATGAAGAAGAGACCGAGCGACGTGCGCCCCGTCAGGCCGCCGACGATCTCGCCCGTCGCGGGATCGGTCACGTACACGTCGAGCGTGGCCGCGTCGGCGCGCCCCGTCATCGCGTGATTGAATTCGCCGAGCTTGCGGCTGATGAAATCGTGTGCGGCCGGCTGCTCGATGTCGGTCAGTCGCAGGGTAACGTCGGGAAGGGCTGTCATCGGGAGAGCGCGTCAGTGAAAGGGCCGCCGGGTGTATCGCACCGTCAGCGGGCGTCGCACGACTATAGCGCGTCGCCCGCCGCGTGGCGACCGTGCTACTTGCGTGCGATATCGCGTGCGATGTGGCATTCCCACGCGTCGTTCGGCCACATCGGGAACCCGAAACCCGGCGCCGAAAGCACCGTCGCGAATCGCGGCGCCGGCGGCGCCTTGCACGCGGCATCGTCGCCGTTACCGTAGCCGACCCGCTCGGTCATGAGCGAGCGCACCGCACACGATCGCCCCGTTTCCCTCTCCCCGAGCAAGCGACCACCGTAAAAGGCGGGCCCGTCATGCGCCCGCCGTCGCTTTCGTCATGCCGCCACACCATCATGCCCGCGCTCACGCCACCGCGAACGCCGCCTTCATGTCGGCCACGCGGCGCCGCTCGCGCGCGATCATCATCCGGTTCACGACGATCACGCCGATCGTCACGGCCGTGATGAACAGCGTCGCCAGCGCGTTCATCTCCGGGTTCAGCCCCAGCCGCACGCGCGAGAACACCACCAGCGGCAGCGTCGTCGACCCCGGCCCCGACAGGAACGCCGACAGCACCAGGTCGTCGATCGACAGCGTGAACGACAGCAGCCACCCCGACAGCAGCGCCTGCGAGATCAGCGGCAGCGTCACCACGAAGAACACCTTCAGCGGCGTCGCGCCCAGATCGAGCGCCGCCTCCTCCAGCGACTTGTTCATCTCCTTCACGCGCGACTGCACGATGATCGCCACGTACGACACGCACAGCATCACGTGCCCGATCCAGATCGTCACCATCCCGCGCCCCTTCGGCCAGCCGAACATCTGCTCCAGCGCAACGAACAGCAACAACAGCGAGATGCCCTGGATCACTTCCGGAATCACCAGCGGTGCGTTGATCATCCCCGTGTACAGCGTGAAGCCCTTGAAGCGGCCGAAGCGCGCGAGCACGAAACCCGCCCACGTGCCGATCACGACCGACGCGGTGGCCGTCAACAGGCCGATCTTCAGCGACAGCCACGCGGCGGTCAGCAGCTCGTCGTCGTCCAGCAGCGCGCTGTACCACTTCAGCGAGAAGCCCGACCACACCGTCACCAGCTTCGACTCGTTGAACGAGTACACCACCAGGCTGATGATCGGGATGTACAGGAACAGGAAGCCGAAGGCGAGAACGCCCGTCGACAGCGGTTTGCTCGGCTTGATCATTTCGCGTCCTCCAGTTCCTTGACCTGGTAGTACTGGAACAGCGCCATCGGCACCAGCAGCAGCATCACCATCGCGACCGTCACCGCGGACGCCATCGGCCAGTCCATGTTGTTGAAGAATTCATCCCACATCACGCGCCCGATCATCAGCGTGTCGGCGCCGCCCAGCAGTTCCGGAATCACGTACTCGCCCACCGCCGGGATGAACACCAG